>JANPLP010000463.1:0-2061 GCA_031426595.1 Planctomycetia bacterium
CGAAGACGACCAAGGCCGTCGCTCCTTTCAGTTTCAGAAAGGGCCAATCTTCACTCAAATTTGTCTTGCGGACGAGATCAACCGAGCGACTCCGAAAACCCAATCTGCCATGCTTGAAACCATGCAAGAAGGGACGGTCACAGTTGGAGGTAATCGATATGAGCTCGACAAACCATTCTTTGTGTTAGCAACTCAGAATCCCATCGAGCAGGAAGGAACCTATCCGCTGCCGGAAGCTCAACTCGACCGTTTCCTCTTTAAGTTGGTGGTGGGCTACAGTTCGCGCGAAGAGCTGAACGTGATTGTGGATCGCACGACTCGGGGTACCAAGATTGTCACCGACAAGATTATGGACGGCGAAGAGATTCGTCGTCATCAAGCGCTTGTTCGCAATGTAATACTGGCGAAACACGTGCAGGACTATATCGTGCGTTTGGTGCTTGCCACGCATCCGCAAGGTCCGCTGGCTCAAAAGATCACCAACCAATACGTGCGTTGGGGAAGCAGCCCGCGGGGCGCTCAAACGCTTGCGCTGGCAGCTAAGGTTCGCGCACTGCTGGACGGACGTTTCAATGTGAGTTTTGAAGATATTCGACGAGTGTTTCTGCCAAGTATGCGGCACCGGGTGTTATTGAACTTTGAAGCCCAAGCGGAGAACATTGATGTCGATCAAATTCTGCTTGAGATCCTTGAAAAGGTGCCTGAGAAGTCCGACGAGTCGCTGGCTACTGTGGGTTAACGGCATAAGACGTTCAGCAGAATGATGATCGAAAGTCTTTATTGCCGTTTCAACGTCCTTTGCTGATGTTGCTATTACGTTATGGAAAAGTTGGGAGAGTATCGGTTTGCAGATCTCGTATTTGACCGCAGGCGCAGCGGGGATGTTTTGCGGTAGTTGCTTGCAGGACAACGCGATTGCCAAGTCGCTGATGCGTTTGGGACACGACGTAATCCTACTGCCTACTTACACACCCATTCT
This sequence comes from Planctomycetia bacterium, assembly GCA_031426595.1. Taxonomy (GTDB): domain Bacteria; phylum Planctomycetota; class Planctomycetia; order Pirellulales; family Pirellulaceae; genus Aureliella. The sequence continues at coordinate 980 of JANPLP010000463.1, forward strand.
GACGGACGAAGTGAGTGTGAGCAGTGATCGCTTGTTCTTCGGCGGACTGAACGTTTATCTGCAGCAGATATCGCCGGTGTTCCGATGGGTACCAAAGTGGGCGGACCAGTTTCTCAGCTCGCCACGCCTTGTGAATTGGATCGCCAGTCGAGCCATGGGGACGTCAGCCAAACAGTTGGGGGCACTCACCGTGTCGATGCTACAAGGTAGTGACGGCAAGCAACGGAAGGAGGTGCGCCGTTTGTGTGATTGGTTAGTGACTCAAAAACCTGACGTGGCCATCTTCTCCAACCTATTGATTGCCGGCAGTATCGGCGAAATTAAAGATCGCATTGGTTGCCCGGTGGTGGTCATCTTACAAGGCGATGATATTTTCTTTGAAAGTCTCATCGAACCTTATCGCAGCGATGCGATGAAGCTGCTGCGGCAACTGGCTCAACAAGTCGATTTGTTCATTGTGCATTCAGAAGCGTACGGCAGACGTATGCAGCAGTTGCTCGATTTCAATCAAGAGAGCTGGCAAGTCAATCCGTTGGCGATAGAACCAAGCGACTTTGTGACAAGAAGGCGACCTGCGTTAGATTTGAATCGCTCCCCAGCAGTTGGATACTTGGCGCGATTGGCTCCTGAGAAGGGTCTACATCAACTCGTCGATGCATTTATTGAGTTGCGTAAGCGGATGCCCAACGTCAGACTCGAGATCGCGGGTTGGTTAGGCAAACAACATGAAGCTTACTGGACTGAGCAAAAAGACAAACTTGCGGACGCGGGGCTTGGCGATGCGTTCAAGTACCATGGTGCAGTGGATCGAAACGGTAAACTCGATTTCCTTGAGACGATTGACGTGCTGTGTGTTCCAACGACTTATCACGAGCCCAAAGGATTGTTTGTTCTTGAATCGTTGGCTGCAGGCGTTCCGGTTGTTCAACCAGCGCATGGCGCATTTCCCGAGTTGTTATCACGGTTAGGTGGCGGGTTTCTCTATCCAGCAGGTGATCAAGCGGCATTGATGGATCGTTTGCAAGCAGTGCTCAGCGATCTTTCAGCGGCGAGACAATTAGGTGAGGCTGGTCGCGCCTCGG
>JANPLP010000464.1:0-10182 GCA_031426595.1 Planctomycetia bacterium
TGAATCTCGAATCGACAATGCGGCCAAGAGGACGCCCAAGAAAACCAGTAAAAGAGACCGGACCCCTGTGTTGCCCCCACGAAGGCTCTGAAAATCCCATCCAAAACTCGCTTGCGGAGGAAATCCCATACTTACCGGGAACTGCTGGGTTCGTGGGAGTTCCATTCGAAGCAGCAAAATACTGAATCAGCGATGTGGCCACTTGGCATATGCCTTCGCTAGGCTATCACCCCAGTTGCCATACCATGTGTATCCGTTCCGCCTTTCACTACCGATTTCCTCCAGACTGTACTTGGGCATCCCATCTCGATCGCAAAAGAATGGGCGATTCGTTTCAAGCTCATAAAACCGCGCCCATACGGGTGGGGCTTCGTTGTCCTTGGTCACCTCCCGGCCACCGTTCACCGTTCTGATGCGTGTGTCCAAGATCTTGGCAGATTCAAACCATGCCACGCCAGCTTTTACAGCTCGAATAACTTGCGGCGTCGGCTGCTCGAGACTGATTAAAAATTTCAAGATTCCGGCGCTTTCAGAGCCACTTAGTGAGGCGAGTTCATAGCTTCGCGCGCTAGCCGGTGCGAGGGTGATCTCGTCATGCTGTGCACACCAAACTGTTGGAATGCCTTGGAGGACAACCTGGCAATTCACGATGCAGTCGATACCTTGGTCGATTGCTTTCATTGCGCTAGCGCGGCGTCCCGCATCGAGGAATTTAAATTCTTCCGCGGTGACCGTATCGCGGAGAAACTCTAGGAGCCTCACCATGCAGTTATCGTTGAATGTGATATGCGTGTAGTAACCCTTGCGTAACGGGAAGCACTGAGGCCAGCCACCGTTTGTGTACTGAGCGTTCAGGATGTGGTCGAATCCCTTTAAGAACGCTTTTTCATAGCGTTCTTCCGACGTCAATGTGAAGGCGCGAGCCAACGCGCGCAGCTCACCAGTCGTTGCTCCATTGTCAAATGTCCCCTGGAGTTTAGAACGGTCACCAGTGTAAGCTTTCGATGTCGTATCCTTGTTTTTCGGCCAGTCGCCATAATCGGACTGCCAGGACAAAACGCAATCCATGGTTTCACGCCCCTCATCGCTTCTAAACCAACTGTCTGAACGTTTTGAAAGATCGGCAGCCATGCCCGGCTGGAAAGCCGCCGCCGACAATGCGAATAGAACAATGAAAGTGATGTTGGAATGTTGAGTCATGATTCAATATCCTTGTTTATAGCTGCGAGGCCGTTGCACAGTATAGCCGCAGAATTTAAACGAGATAATCAAGCGGATGCGATTACGATTTGGGTTTGGATTGCGATTATGCTTGGGCTACCATGCCGCGCAGGCGCACGTGTTGACCTCAGCGGGCATCTAGAAATACCACACTACGAAAGCGAAGCTTCGGTGGGACTTACACTGTCGGGCTCTAACAATTGGGCTCAGTCGCCGAGTCGGGCGTGGACCTTTGGATTGGCATCGAGTATCGTCCCCGATCGCTCTTACGACTTACTCACTGCTCCGTCGGTCCCCCGTGCTTCGAAGCTTGCCGCCGATTTTCGCAGGGAGAAATATTGAATAATCCCTATCAAGAGCATTGAAAGAAAGGTAGGTATATAGGTAGTGATGGGCGGGGCACTCATGGGAGCAATCCATTGCAGATAGGCAAGGTGAATGCCATACCCAAACATGGTAAGCATCGTGACATAAGCGACTAGATCTGTGCGGCAGCGCAGAACGGACCCCGCAACAATGACGTGGTAGAGAAGTACGAGGTTGCTATTAGCGCTTGTCGTCGCGAAAAGTAGTAGAGTTAGAAATACCACATCGCAGCTTACCCAGGCGTAAAGCACCCATGATTCTCCATTCGTTCGTCTCAATAGAAGTTGCCAGGCCCAAGCGCTTGCGGCTGCCGAGACTGTAATCGCGGTGGCTGCGTGATCGAAGGTTGGGTCGTAGTACCAACCAAAAAGCCGACATAGCAAATGATAAGCGTAGAAAAATGCGAGGACACACCAAGTTACGGCGAGTCCAGGGCGGTGACGTGCCCAGCGATGCAGTCGGCGTGTCAAGTCAAGTGGCTTTGCTTGTATCGCCTCGCCGTCCAAATAACGCCGCAAGTCATCGGCAAGTTCGCGGGCATTGACATAACGATGACTTGCGTCGGTCTCCAAACATTTCATGCAGATCGTATTTAAGGCACGCGGTATGCCGCGATTGATCGATCGTGGTGGGACCACATCGTGTTCGCGTATGAGTTGAATTGCAACGGCGAGATTTGCTGAGTCAGTTTGAATAGGTGGTCGACCAGTAAGCACTCGATAGAGAATCGCCCCTAAACCGTACACGTCAGTCGCTCGTGTCGCAGAGCAAGCATCGCCAAACGCTTGCTCCGGTGCCATGTATCCAGGGGTTCCCATCACGTCACCCGCGTTTGTCGCTGCCGAATCGCGTTCTAGGTACTTGGCAATTCCGAAATCAGTAATCCACGGCCGCCCAGATGCCCGATCAATCAGTATGTTCGATGGCTTGATATCCCGGTGAATGATCCCCCGATCATGCGCACCAGAGACAGCGCCACAAATGGTTAAGAGCATGTTTAGGCAAGCCGGAATTGAGATCGCATTGCGGGCTAAAAGATTCTCCAGATCCTCTCCATCAATGTACTTCATGGCAATAAAGGGTTCGCCGTTCACTTCGCCAAACTCATAAACTGGCACAACCGATTCGTCATCCAATTGAGCCGCTGCTTCGGCTTCGGTGAAGAATCTTTCGACCTGCGTTGTTGACGCAAAGCTCCCGGCGCGCATCATCTTGATCGCAACCATTCTGCTGGGCCGAATCTGACGGGCCTTGTAAACCACACCCATCCCGCCGCGCGCGATCTCCTCGTGAATCTCATAGTTTTCTAAATTTGGGAATGGCCGCGTATGCGATCTTGCTGGCGAATTGTCGAGAGCTGTTGTTTCGCCCAGTTCTTTGACGCAGGAATCAAAGCGATTCGAGCGGTGCTCGATCTCTGCGTCCGCAAGCAGCATCGCACCTACCCTGTCGAGTGCTTCGTTGCAATATTCCGTCTGCCGCCGCAGCCACTCATTGCGAGCCGAAGGGGGCTCTATACTCAGTGCATCCAAGAAGAGCTTCTGCTCAAGCTCGTACTGCGCCTGCTTGCGCTGGGTAGCGCCGTCTTCGGTCATGATGAGCCCTCTACGGAAAGCTGCGTTGTCAACCAAGCACGCGCGACTCGCCAATCATTCTTTACCGTCGCAGGCGAAACGCCGATGACCTCCGCTGTTTCCTCGATGCTCAGCCCAGAAAAGTACCTGAGTTCGACGATGCGAGCGTGGCGTTCATTTAAACGCCCCAGTTCATTCAAGACATCATCGAGTGCAATCAAATCCAATGGATCGGTTTCGTCGCTCAACAAGAGCTGTTCGTCGAGAACCAGCGATCGAGCCCGTCCGCCGCGTTTGCCTGTGGATCTTTTCCGGGCATAGTCGATGAGTATGCGACGCATTAAATTTGCGGCAACGGCGCAGAAATGACTCTTATCGCGCCAGTTGACGTTCTTTTGATCCATCATCCGAAAATAGGCTTCGTTCACCAACGCGGTTGGCTGAAGCGTATGTCCGGGCCGTTCTGAGTGCATCTTTTGGGCTGCTACAGCCCTCAGCTCTGCATAGACATGAGACAGCAACGCTTCTGTACTTTGGCGGTCACCTTGAGCGACACTCGCCAGTAATCTCGCTGTTTCGTCAGACATCGGAGCCTATTCCAAGTCTTGCGGGGTGTGCGCGCACTGCTTTGAACTCCCATTGTACATCCATAACGCCTGTTCCGCTCCGGCAGCACAATTTTGGAAATTGTTTCAAAAAGCGTTAGCCACTTCATCGGCGTTTGCCGCGTTACTTTTCAGAAGGACTTTCTTAAGCTGATCACCATCGCACAGAAACGGATCTGAACGCCATGCACAATCAAGAAAACCCATCACTGTTTCATTGCCTATGCTCATGCGTCGCCTTAGTCATGCTGGTGTGGGCACTGAGTTCCTCTTCGTTCTTCGAGACTGTCTGCCGTACAATCAAGAATGGCTTCGAAAACGTCTCGAATCAAGTTACGGCGCAAGTAAATGTCGTCGCCAATCAACTGATCCGTTAGGTCGACCTGTTATCGATTCAGCGGTTCTTTGCTCATTCGCCCGCCACGGCCTAATCCATTAACAGAGGCGCATTCGCGATGGATAAAACCACCCAGGCTCATCATTACGTACGGACCAACTTGCGCTTAAACGGGCAGACTCGCGTTTGGCGTCTCCTCGGCCTTTCCCTCGTCACAGTGGGCTGGGTTGTCCCACTGCTGGCTAGCCTTTCTGGTATGGCATTGCCTGACGTGCTGAGGGAACATCGGATTCGGCTTTCATCGCTGATTTTATGCGCATCAACCGTTTTGATTGGACTCCTCATGCTAGTGCAGCGTAACAGCTTAATTTCGGGGTGGCACGCTCTGGGGCTTTGCGAAGGGCATGGCGGATGTCAGTCGAATCGGCCCCTTCGCAGAGCCACAGAGCGTGGCACACGTACACGAAGCTTCCCAAAATTAAGCTGTAACGCTTCACTCGTCGTGGCCACACCGTACGCTCGAAATCTCCCGCAACTTAGGCTATTTTTCCTCGTTGCACGTTAGTGCACGACCCTGAGTATTGCGGGCCAGGCATGGGCGGTGGACCACCAGCCGCCAGGCTCTGCGCTCGTAATGTTCATCTCGCTGACGTGCGTATTTCTCGGTTCACTTGCCATCCTAGGAGTTCTTTTGGGAGTATTGGGGATACTGATGCTGGTTCCACTTCCTAACGGCGAAGACGCATGATTCGCTTTGAAACCGAATAGCACCGATCGCGAATTGTCTGGCAGTTCAGCGGGACTCACCAAAGTTGCACCGACTTGAACAGTTCTCGACTCCGACCGACTGCATCGCGTAGAGCTGGCCAATAATGTAGAGCTGTCCAATAATGTAGAGCTGTCCAATAGATTTGAGCTGTCCAATAGATTCGAGGGCGCCGAGAATGGCTAACGATCGCAGGGTAGATCCGTACCAGCCACCTAATGACTCCACCGCTAGTCGTCCGCTAGCGAACCGTTTCCGCTTCGCTCCTCTTGCGGTTTGGTCTTTCGGATACGCTCTTCAGTTCGCGCTTTTTGCAGCGTTCATTGAGTCGTGGAATTCAGATCGCGTGTTCTTCAGTTCAAGTTCCGACGATTTGAAATTGCTACTGTTCGGATGCCCGATCATCGCATGCGGTTTAATTTCAACGGTTGCAATTTCGTTTATGAACAAGCGCTGGACTGTCGCTGCACGAAGTTGGGGTGCGATAGGATCGATGCTGTTGTTCGGGGCGACCTGGTTTGGGTTCGGGCTTTTCTTATTAGCAAACTTGTATTCGAGAATGCGCAACTGAGCGGCAATATCAAACGAATTCAACTATCGATCGGCCGCGTTGTCCAAAACCTCCGCGACACATTTTCGGCTGTATACGATTGCATGCGCATCACCCGCTCGCCAAATGCAGCAGTGAGGTCCAATCGCCACTTGGAATCTCCGTGCGCTGCGGGATGTAAGTTCGCCGCGAGTCTCAGTGAAGGAATACCATGCTAAGCACGTGTGCCTGAGTCATTCGGGTTGATGATCAGCGGGAACGCGCTAGCGTCAGGTTTCTGCTAGTCAGTTAAACTGAAAGACTGTCGTCGGCGTGCTTATACAGTCCTGCGAAGCCGTTGAGCGGGCCTAAACTGCTTGCCTTTACCCGAACCTACACGTTACAGTAACGCTCTTTACCAGACGCCGCCAAATGCCGCCCGCACTGAGTTCCACGTCGAGATGAAAACAATCGATACCAAGCTATGAGCGTTACGATCTGGAGCAAGTTGATGGCTAGCGTGTGAGGTGCTCGTGTGAGCAATTGCGGGCTCCATGTTCAGCACTTAAGCTTGCGACGCGAGCATAGGCTGGTGAACTACCATGAATCGGGATCTTCCTGATTCAGGATAACGATTATCCGTACGGTGCCACCCGCGGTTTAGATCGAAGGTACGTGCCGAAAAAACTGCCTCGAACTGCTTATTAGCCGGCGAAGCTAGCTGGCTGGTTGATTTCTCGTCATGAAGTGGTGCAAAGTAGTATGTCACACCTAGGTAATAGCCTGTTCAACTGGTTGCTGAATCCACGAAAACTGCTGCTTACGGATGCTGTTGGTGGCGCGACGACTGCGTTCGCAACCTTCTTTTTGTTAGCTGGGGAGCGCATAAAAACTGGCATGCCGGTTGAGCTTCTTTACGCGATGGCGATGGCTGCTACAAGCTTTGTGTGCTTTGATGTGGTAGCGTTGCTTCGGCATATCAAACCAGCGATAGCGCTGCGCACAATCGCCTGTGCGAACCTCACTTATTGCATTCTGGTAGCGGTAGCCCTCTACGTCCATCGCAGTTCCGTGACAAGCTTGGGCTTAGCCTACTTCTGCATCGAGATCCCGCTCGTAGCAACACTTGCGGTATGGGAGTTGAAGGTTTCAGCCAGCCGCGCGTCCTCGTGACATGTTGTAGATGCTCATCTGAATACAGCGCGTCGGTTGTCATCACACACAGACCGCAATACCAGCCCGTTTTACACCAAACAGTTGCCATCTCGATTGCAAACCTAACCGTGCGCGGATGGTCAATCGAGAGGCAAACGACCCTGCTGGCAGTTTCGGCAGGATTGAAACACTCAAGCTAGTTCGCCGTCACGCTCGTATTATTCATGGTGTGTTTGCGAGCAGATGCGAATTGAATCTGTTTGATTCTATGAAGAAGCAGCCTCGACGACGGAATCGCCTGCTAGTGTGCGAGCGCTGATTGAAACTCTTCCCCAACGTCAACGACGCTCGAAACGCTGAATCGCCTTCAGCGTAATACGTGCTTCACGCGCTAAGCTTTGCGTTGGCGTTGGATTTGGCGTACATTGCAGGCGTGCACTTCCATACTGTGCCAGCAAGCGGTCCAAATCTCTTAGAGGAGCTAACCATGGCTGCAAATCGTCGGCGTTTTTTGAATCGAGTTGGCGGTGGAATGTTGATGGCTGGATTGGGAACGTCTTTGGCTGCAGATCTTGGAATAGGGGTCGCCTACGCGGACGATATTCCTGAACCGCTTAACTTTGGCGAGTTGGAGTCGTTGGTGTGTTTGATGCAAGAGACGCCACCGACGGAATTGACCGCAGAGCTCGTTAAGCGATTGAAAGCGGGCGCGGACTTGAAAACTCTGGTCGCGGCTGGGGCACTGTCGAACGCTCGCACCTTCGGCGGACAGGACTATATCGGATTCCATACCTTTATGGCGCTCGCACCAGCGTATCGCATGTCGATGGAATTGCCGTCGGAACTCAAGGCACTTCCTGTTCTAAAAGTGTTACATCGCAATGCGACGCGCATTCAAGAATTTGGAGGGAGGAAAAGCGAACTGCTACACAGTGTTGCTCCCGAGCGCATACCTAACGATGAAAAGCCCGGCGAGTATTTAAGAAGCATCGCACGCACAGGAGACATCGAACGATCCGATCGCGTCTTTGCTTCGCTTGCGGACTTGCCGCCTGGTGAAGCTTTCAATCATCTACAGTTCGAAGTCGATGACGAAGTGGACGTGCATCGCGTGGTACTGGCATGGCGAGCCATGGATACTTTGGAACTGGCTGGGAACGAATGGGCGAACTGCCTACTTCGGCAATCGATTCGTTACTGCGCGAATACCGAAAAGCAAATCCTAGATAATCGAAGGACGACGTCACCCATACGCAACGTGCTCCCTGCTTTGCTAGATCAGTACAAACTATTGGGCCGCGAACTTGGAACTCGGCAGGGTGACGACGGCTGGATTAGTAAGTTAGCAGATGCGATTTTCCGCGGTACTCGGGAACAAGCGGCGACTGCGGTTGCAGAGTCGCTGGTTGAAGGGTTCTCACCGGACGCGATTGGAGAAGCAATATCGATTGCGGCTAATCGACTGGTCTTGCATGATCCAGGTCGTCCTGAGAAGTGGGCGAATGCTGAGAAACCTGAGGGTAGCTGCCATGGAGATTCGGTGGGCGTTCACGCTTCGGATGCGGCCAACGCGTGGAGAAACATTGTTCGAATTAGCAACCCGAGAAATGTAGTGGCCAGCCTGTTAGTGGGCGCATTCCATACCGGTGGTCAGAGCGACCGATCCACGGCAGCACCCTATCCATTTGAAGAGCACTTGGAAGCGATCCGCGACGAGAAGGCTGAGATTCTCATTGCCAACGCTACGGATGCAATCCGGAATAACGAGCAATTTCGTGCTGCTGCGATAGTAAAACGTTACGGGCAGCTCGGTCATGCTGAACGACCCATGTTCGATCTAATGTTGCGGTTCGCAACCAGCGAAGACGGAGCGTTGCATGCTGAAAAGTATTACCACACCGCGCTCGTGGAGTATTCGACGACTCGACCCGCCTTCAGATGGAACCAGTTGGTAGCGCTCGCGAGAGTTACAGCCAGCGAATTCGGCAGAACCTCACCTGGGTATCTTGACGCAAAAGAGCTACTGGGTGTGTCTGTTTAACTTGCGACGTTTCGAACCCGCGTCTGGCGCACTTTGACAGCCGGGCGGTGAACTAACGCGGTGCGCGCCCGCAACGGAGCCACTATTGCCGCAGTCTCCAGATCAAGATGAACCTATCAAGGTGACCGCGGCATACCTTAGAAAATGTTGCAAACGCTCCGTGCGCAATACCAGATCTAACGCTGGACAGACTCGTACGCTTTGCGTTTCTCAGCCGCCTCACGAGCTTTGGCCTCGAAGTACCAGCCATTTCGTGCGTAAAACTCAGCGTAAAAGTTCTGAGTGAAATTTGCGTAGTCGGTCGGAGTGCAACAGCGCGTCGCACTGCACGCATTACAAGGACTTACATACGTCGGGACAATGGGCTGAGTGCAGCCACAAGCTGGTGCAGCAACCTGGCAATTGCAGTTTTGTGTGTGCCTACCCTGACAGTCTGCCCAACTCACCAGGGGCAAACCCAAACACAGCACAACAGCTACCAAAAATGAGCCTCGCATTTGAACTCCTCCGCATATCGGTTCGAAACTGGAACTCCTTCCATGCTAATTGTCATTGATGCGGTGTCAAATGCGTGGCTGCCGTCAATAGCCTAGATTGAGGATCGGTTAAAGCGAGATACGGGCGCGGATCGTTTGGAAGCCATTGTTCACCGATTCTTGATGCTCGCAGAACGGGGCTATTGTCCTTCAATAATGGTCATCATTTGATTTGTGGAAACATTTTCCACGACCGTACGAAGATTCTGTGTGCCAGGCCAGAGTACCTCGATGCGATCGATTATGTTCACAGGCCCAAGGCCAAAATGCAGTCTCTTGCCATAATGACTTTGGTATCCCCGACCGTTAACGCGTTCCAAGTAAAGTTTCTTGCCATTGGAAGTAACCCACACCTTGGCGCCGATTGCGTCGCGGTTGGCGCTGGTGCTTACCAGATCAAGCATCAGCCATGAATTGCCGTTTTGACAGGAGTTGCGGAGTACTTGCGCTTCAGCATCACAGTTGAGAATAACGGCATCGATCTGGCCATCAGCATCAAAGTCATCGAAGGCGGCGCCACGGCTGCTTCTCGCTTGCCGCAGCGCTTCGCCAGAGCTGGCTGTAACGCTGCGGAATGTTGCATTGTTCATGTTTTCCATGATCGTATTCGGTACGCCAAAGTCTGTTTGCGGTTCTATCTCTTTTGCATTCTCTAGCAAGTGACCATTGCAGATGAAAGCGTCATTATCACCATCAGAGTCAAAATCAAAGGCTCCCACGCCCCAATTCACATGAGGATAGGCTTCGGTACCAATCTGCGACAATCGGGAATAATCCTCGAAGAATCCTCCTGGAGATAGATTTCTGAAGAATTCAGGCTGCTGTTCTGAATAGCTAGTAACCAACAAATCAGGGAGTCCGTCACCGTTGAGGTCTGCAGAATCGACGCCCATGCTTCCGTTGGCGACGCCTCTAGAATCGATGGCAACTCCAGACAAGATGGCCTCCTCTGTGAACTTACCTTTTCCATTATTGACATAAAGTAAGTTGGGTGCGCCGTCGCATGCTACAAAGATGTCGCAGTCTTGATCGAAATCAAAATCGCTGGCCAG
>JANPLP010000465.1:0-5948 GCA_031426595.1 Planctomycetia bacterium
TCGAAGGCGTTCGAGATGGTGCGATTCTCCAGAGTCAAGACTTGCTTGCGGCGATCGCAGAAGACGTTCTCGCCCTGCAAGTGATTCAAGCGAGGATTCGCACCGAGAGCGTCGTGCTTCCCGAAGTCAACTTGACGCCACACGAAGCGATTGAGATCGCGCGCCGCAATCGCCTTGACTGGATGAATGCACGCACGTCGATCGTCGACTCGTGGCGAGCGATCGAAGTCGTCGCGGACGACTTGGAAAGTTTCCTTGACGTGGTATTTAGCGGCGACATGCAAAATCGAAATGATAATCCACTTTCACTGCAAGGCCGTACGGGACGTTTGCGAGTGGGACTGCAATGGGATTCGCCATTGACACGACTGCAAGAACGCAATCGATATCGTCAGGTCCTCATCGAGTACCAACAAGCCAAGCGAAACTTCTATCTCTTCGAAGATTCGATCTGGTTGACGTTGCGAAGCCAATTGCGAAACATTCGTTTCAGTCAATATAATTTTGAATTGCAACGCTATGCGGTACGCGCCGCTGCGGAACAAATCCTCGTCAATGAAGACCTTCGACAGATCCGTGAAACGCTTTCTCAGTCCTCCGGTCCAACTGGCGCTCGTGACTCAGTCGATGCGCTTAACGCGCTCTTGACTTCGCAAAACACATTTTTAAACGTCTGGGTCTTTTACGAATCCCAACGTCGAAACCTTGATCAAGATTTGGGTACGATTCAAGTCGATGCGGAAGGCGTCTGGTGTGACCCAGGCACGATCTCTGCCGATCGCTATCTAGTGGACGGACAAACGCTCGTCGCCGCCGACGGAACTCCGCTGCCACCGACACCCTTCGATCTGCAACCGATTGGCTCGAATCCGCCAATTTATTCAGAGTACCGCGACGTTACCGTAGCTCCAAACGTGGACCCCAATAGCTTTTCTATCCCCGCCGGCCAAGAAGTTCCGTCCACCCAAGGAATCGTATCACCTGCGAATCCAACGGCAATTCCCAGTCCTTGAGCAAGCGAAAAAGTAGAATTCGAATCGTAGGACGGGCAAGTTTGTCCGTCCAAACCAACGGAACCTTACGTAATTACCTTGTTTCTCACTCCAAAACCATCTTTGGGGTTATCCGATCTAATCGCGTCGATCATATCACCAAACGGTCTAGACCACTTTGCTGGCTGCCGATACACTAATGCCTTTCACATTTTAGGGTGTCGATTCAGGCAAACAGGAGAAATGCATGGTCAGGTTGTTGGTCCGTGACCGAGAAACGATTCAAGAGGCCGTTCGGCGCTTTCGCAAGCTCGTCGAACGAAGCGGACTGAAAAAAGAGATGCGTCGTCGCGAATTCTATGAAAAACCTAGTGAAATTAAGCGTCGAAGCAAGCAACGGGCCGAACGTCGAAACCGTAGAAATCGTCTCTTAGGTATCCTGTAGGATCCGAGCAGACAGTTTAAATCGGGCGATTAGCTCAGTTGGTTAGAGCATCTCGTTTACACCGAGAGGGTCGGGGGTTCGAGTCCCTCATCGCCTATTAGGCTGGTCATGCCAGCAAATGCCGCAAGCAGCCTAGACATGTCAAACCCTTGGTTTTCCAAGGGTTTTTTCGTTTCTGAACTTTTTAGACTCGATGAAGTTTTCTTCCCATTCATCGTCCTGTTTTCATCCCTCCTTTTCACAAAAATGCTCCTATGAAAAAGAAGAAGATCGTGACTCCGATGAATCCTATCGACCGACGAACCGCATTGAAGATTGCAACCGCTGCAACCATCTATTCGTTGGTGCTTCCAGACCTTGACTTGGCGGCCCAAGAAGTCGCCCAGCCCTTTGGAAGCGAGTTTCCCGATCTTGAATCGCTAACGACCGGCGAATGGTGGAAAAAAGGGTCCGCCGGCCAAAACACCAAAGTCAAAAAGGGCGGTGCGTCGCCGGCCCCCCCCATGGATGTTCCTCGTGATCAGGTCGTTGTATTTGCCGTATATCTACATCATGCGGGAATCCTCAAACTTAGCGCTCAGCTGTATCCCCTCAAGCCTGGCGAATCGCGCGAAGTTTACCTTGAATTTCAAAAAGATAGTCGATGGGAGCGAGCGGCTACGACACAAGTTCTCTATCCCGGCTGGGATGCACATTTCCGGATCGAAGGTTGGGATGCCACGAAGGATGTTGCCTATCGAGTTCGACACGGCGATAAGGCGATGTTCGAAGGTCGTATTCGCCGCGATCCGATCGACAAGAACGAGATTGTTGTGGGAAATTTGTCATGCAATTCGAGCAAGACGATCGGCGAACGGACCGAAATCATCAACAATCTCAAAGTGCACGATCCAGATCTGCTCTTTTTTAGTGGCGACCAGCACTATCGTCACACCGAGCACACGGCGGGCTGGATTGAGTTTGGTTTACAATTCCGCGAGATCATGCGTGATCGTCCGACAGTTTGCATTCCTGACGACCACGACGTTGGGCACGGTAATCTTTGGGGAGAAAATGGAAAGCGGTCAACGATCCCCGGCGATGCTGACGGTGGATATCGATACCCAGTCGCGTATGTCAATCAGGTGCAACGCCAACAGTCGTGGCATCTCCCAGATGCAGTCGATCCGACCCCGGTCGATCGCAACATCGCGGTTTACTTCACTCGACTGAAAATCGGTGGCGTCGATTTCGCAATTCTTGAGGATCGCAAATTTAAGACCGGCCCGGCCGACAAGATTCCACAAATGGGCCCGCGTCCAGACCACATTAACGATTCGACCTACGATCCAAAAACGGTTGACCTACCTGGCCTAGAGCTACTAGGTGAACGACAGGAAAAGTTTCTTCGGGAATGGACGCAAGATTGGACAGGTGCTTCGATGAAAGCGGTCTTATCGCAAACGGCATTTTGCGGGGCGGTTCACATGCATGGTAATCGCGATGCTCGACTGCTTGCGGATCTGGATTGCAACGGTTGGCCACAGACACCTCGCAATCGAGCGCTTGCTTTGATTAGGCAAGCTTGGGCAGTACATCTTTGTGGTGATCAACATTTGGCAGTCGTGGTGAAGCTCGGCATCGATGAATTCGGCGATGGACCTTTCGGTTTCACCAGCCCTGCGATCGTCAATACGATCTACGGTCGCTGGTGGCACCCGCTCGACGAAAAGCCTGGACCGAATCCAATTCCAAGTAGTCCGCTTCCATGGACCGGAGATTTTCGCGATGGCCTTGGCAATCGTATCAGCATGATGGCTTATGCGAATCCAGAGGACATCCAGGATGAAAAGAAACGAGCTGACGGCTACGGAATCGCTCGCTTTAACAAGTCGAAACGCACGATCACCTTTGAATGCTGGCCGCGGTTTTGCGACGTCAAGAAAGGCGATCAAGAGCAGTATCCAGGCTGGCCGATTACCGTCGCGATGGATGCCAACGACGGACGCAAAGTGACTGGTTGGTTGCCGGAACTGAGGTTTGCAGGTGTAGTCGATCCGGTTGTTCAAGTCATCGAGCAAACGAGCGGTGAGATCCTTTACACCGTTCGTGTAAAAGGCGATCGTTTTCAGCCACGAGTCTATTCGTCGGGGCTACACGCCGTGAAGATCGGCCGCGATCGACCGAATATGGTCACGCTCTCCGATATCGCTCCGAAGGAAAAGGCAGAAGCAAGTCAGTTAGATGTCCGAATTGACTGACTATAGCCTTTAAGCACCTTTCAAATTGCTTTGGTAAAGACAACACGCGATCGTTCGACTAGTGGCAGTTTGAACCGTGAGCGTAGTGCGATTTTGGGTAGCTTATCGCAGAAGCCGCATACTGCCGGGAATGATGGGTGGAAGTCGCGACCGGTTGATCGTATGTGACCGGATTTAAGTTCTGCGGTACATAACTTGAACGATGGGCATATACGGGAACCGCAACGGGAGTAGGTGAAACCTGCGAATGGATGACTTGTTGTTTTAAAGATGCGGCTGGATTGTAGAATTGGGTAGCGTCAGCCACCGCTTTTGAGAAATGCAATAAGATCCGCCATGTCCTGCGGAGCGATACCTTGTTCGAGTCCTTCGGGCATAAGGGATAATCCGGATGCGCGAATCTCGGGGTCGTCGGAACGGAGAATGCTTTCGCGAATGCCATTCGGTTGGATCAGCTCGAAATGAGATGCAGTCTCGTTAGCGATCACACCGTTCAAAGTACGATCGTCGTCGGTGACAACAATGTAACTGGCATACCGCGGTTCAATCGCCGCGTTCGGATCTAAAATGGCCGTCACGAAATCTGAAACACTTTTGTTGTAAAAAGCTTTCAAATCAGGTCCGACTGCGAAACCAGCACCGATATACGAGTGACACGTGGCACATTTGCTCTTGAAAACCTCAGCTCCTTTGACACCGTTTCCTGGAAGCGTCCCAACGACTTGATAGGCCTCTAGAATCTTCTTTCGTTCGGAGGTATTCCGTTGCGGGAACAGCTTCTGGCTACGGGCTCGGATGGCGGTATCTCGATGTTCCGTCAACGATTGCCGACTGGCCGCAACTATTTCGGCCGATCGTACCGTTCCCGCTTCGATCGCATCGAGCAAAGCCAAAGTCCATTCGTTTCGCGAAAGGAGCGTATTGATAATCGATGTCCTTAGAGAAGGAGTCCGCTGCTTCCAATCAGCCAAAAGCGCGTTAGGAATGTTGGAATCGGTCGATCTCGAGATCATCGCAAGGGCTGCCTTTTGCAAGCGATCGTTGACGCGCGGCTGAAGAAACTCAATCAGAATCGGAAGATCAGCGGCCAGGTCATTCAATCCTCGACCGAGCAAGCGTATGGAAGCTTCGCGATCGGCGTCGCGAGCCTTCTCCGCCGTTGCAATCTTGCGAGCTGCGTCAAACAGATACCCTGCGCTTTCGGCTCCCGCCAAAGTTTTCAAAGATATTTTTTGTTTGTTTAGCGCGTCCTGCAGTACCCCCATCCCGGCTATCTGCCATATTGCTGGCAACTCGGAATTCTTCGTTTTTAGCCTCTGCACGTTATCCCGCGTAACCAACGCCAGCAATCGATCGAAGTCGCTTTCGTCTTGGGCGATTGCAGCAGCCGTCGCGATAAGCTGTCCGACGAGAGAAGAGATCCCATCCCCCTCCAAGTCCGCTTTCAAAACAGAATCAAGAATCTCCATCGAGTATTTTGCTGAAGAACTAATGATCGCCGCTCGAAACCAAAGATCGTTCGACTCTCGGGTCGCCATGGCGGCGAGTGCTGAGGCCGCCATTGGATCGTTCCACTCGCCCAAGCTCAACGCAAGCTGGTATCGGACACCAAAGTCGAGATCATCGCTCAACTTCAAACAGGCGTGCGCCAAATCCGAATCCGCGTCGAGCCGCGACTCGCAAAGTCGCACCGCATGTCGTCGCACATGTGGAACGGAGTCCTGCAATGCTTGAAGCAACATCGAATTCGATAACGCATCGATACCGTCCAGGATCGAAAGAGCTTGCACTCGGACGGCCGGCGACTTGCTCGACGTGGCCAATTTGGCAACGCCCGCGTGCGTCGCATCCCCCGTTTGCCGCAGCAACATTTGATGAACAAGATCGCGGACTGTTCCATTCGGGGAATTTAACGCAGCAACAAGTTCAACAGGACCAAGCTTTGTCAAATCGGAAACCGGCCGGAGTTTCGTTCCGCTTGGTACAATACGATAAATACGTCCCATCGTATCGCCGGCGCGTGGATCGACTTTGGCAAGTCGATCGGCAGGAATCCACCGTGTGTGCTCAATGACAGCGCGATACATATCGACAACATAGAGAGCTCCGTCGGGACCGGTTCTTACCTGCACTGGACGTGTCCAATTGTCTTTCGAAGCCAAGAACTCGGTGCTATCTTCATCATCCGGTCGATGGGCCTCGTACGTTGCTCCGTCGGGAACCAAACGATAACGTCGAACAAGGTTGTGAGCGACTTCGCCGACGAAAGCG
>JANPLP010000466.1:0-1841 GCA_031426595.1 Planctomycetia bacterium
GTTCAACGACGGTGCAACGAGCCTCCGCCGTCGCGATCTACACATGCAAAACATCCAGTGGTCCTCAAGCAATTCCCCTTAAGCGCAACCTACTCAGCTCTGCAACATGTCGAGCTGCACGCAGTAGGTCGATAATGAGAAAGTTCTTCCCGATGCCCGATACAACAACCTCGCTTGCGAATCTGAAATTCGACAATCGCTTTACGCGTGAGCTTCCCGGCGATCCCGAACTGCGTAACTTTCGACGTCAAGTTGCCGCGGTCTGCTACTCAAGAGTTCAACCGACGCCAGTCGCTCGGCCGCATCTGCTGGCCCATTCGCGCGAAGTCTGCGAAATGCTCGGCTTGGACGACGAGTCGGCCTATACAACTGAGTTCGCCGAAGTCTTTGGCGGCAATCGAGTGCTGCCGGGCATGGATCCATTCGCGATGTGCTATGGTGGCCATCAATTCGGCAACTGGGCTGGGCAGTTGGGTGATGGCCGCGCGATCAACTTGGGTGAAGTCGTCAATGCGAGTGGAGAGCGATGGATGTTGCAGCTAAAAGGTGCTGGACCAACGCCTTACTCACGCACCGCCGATGGACTCGCCGTACTCCGTTCATCCATTCGTGAGTTCTTGTGCAGTGAAGCCATGTTCCACCTCGGTGTACCAACCACTCGCGCTCTTAGTCTGATAGGCACTGGCGAGTTGGTTGAACGCGATATGTTTTACGACGGCAACCCGCGCCATGAACCCGGGGCCGTTGTCTGTCGCGTCGCACCTTCCTTCACTCGTTTTGGCAACTTTCAGATCTTCTATTCACGCGGCGACACCGAGACGCTTCGCAAGCTGGTGCAACACACGCTCTGCACCGATTTTCCACACTTGCTATCCCCCTCGCAACCGCTGAACGATTCAGTCTTGTGCGAGTGGTTTGCCGAGGTCGTGCGACGAACGGCAGAGATGGTAGTGCATTGGATGCGAGTTGGCTTTGTGCATGGCGTTATGAATACCGACAACATGTCGATTCTCGGTTTGACGATCGATTATGGACCCTACGGCTGGATCGAAGATTACGATCCGCTATGGACACCGAACACGACTGATGCAGGTGGTCGTCGCTATCGGTTCGGGCAACAAGCCGACGTGGCTCACTGGAACCTTTGGCAATTGGCCAACGCAATAGCACCGCTGCTTGAGCAAACTGAACCGCTGCAAGCCTGCCTGAATCAATTCCCAAAAGATTACGAACGTGGATGGGAATCGATGATGGTGACCAAGTTGGGTTTGAATGCTTTTCAAGGACCGAGCGATCGAGCGTTGATGGATGAGCTGCTCGATGTTCTGCAGTTGGTTGAAACCGACATGACGATCTTCTTCCGACAACTCGCCAACTGGCAGAGCGGTTCGTCCAGCGACGTGTGCATGGCGGCCGCTTACTACTCCAGCGATCCACCGTCAGACGAAGTGCGTGACCGAACCGCAAAATGGTTTCAGAGTTACAGCGATCGATTACGTTCCAGTCCGCCCAGCAACGACGAGCGACGCGTCCAAATGAATCGCGTCAATCCGAAGTTCGTCCTGCGTAATTATCTAGCTCAGCTCGCGATCGACAAAGCCGAAGGTGGCGATGCCAGCATGATTTACGAACTTCTCGACACGCTTCGCCACCCCTACGATGACCAACCCGAACGCGAATCCTTCGCCGATAAACGTCCCGAATGGGCTCGACGCCGCGCCGGTTGCTCCATGCTTTCCTGCAGTTCGTAATACGACGCGAAGACGTAAGTACAAGGAAACTGGAGGGACTTAGCGACCAGTGCTCTGTTCCGATTGGATTTTCGAGTTGATCGTTTTTGG
>JANPLP010000467.1:0-9477 GCA_031426595.1 Planctomycetia bacterium
TCTGCTATTTTTAGCAACGCACCACCCAGCTCGTGCAAAACGTCGCTCAGCGTATTCGTCACGATGCGAGGCTCATGTACACGCTTTGTATCGCGGTCACGCCCCATCCAGTTGTCGAGATCAAAGACCATTTGATCAGTCATTAGATGAGCCCTCTGAACACGGTCGCACAGTCGATTTAAATCCATCGCTACAAACAGCCCACGCCCCGTAGCTGGGTTGTACAACTTGTTCAACGTGTATTGGACTTGACCATTAGTTATCTTCAGCCCCAAATGCGAGCTCGCTACCGATTCGATCGTATGGCATTCGTCCAGTATGGCGACGTCGTAATCGGGGATGATTCCCCAGCCGAGCTCATCGCGAATAGCGAGGTCTGTAAAGAACAGGGCGTGGTTCACAATCAAAATTTGAGCACCTTGAACTCGCCGTCGCGCTCGATAGTAAAAGCACTTATCGTAAGTCGGACACTTGCGCCCCATGCAATTGCTAGTGTCGCTAGATATTTCATCCCACAGCGAACCGGATGGGCGAAACGGCAAACTGCTCAACGAGCCATCGGCAGTTTCTTTCGTCCACTGCCGCAATAGGTCGAGCTGCCCAAAATCCGTATCGTTGAACAACGCTGTCGCACGCTTCCGAGCCAGTTCGAAGCGACGCAGACTGATGTAATTCCCCCGCCCCTTAACTAACACAGAAGTGAACTCGCGCGGGATCACGCTGTTGAGGAGCGGCAAGTCTTTGTTGATCAGTTGTTCTTGCAGGCTGATCGTGTGCGTACTAATCACAATCCTGCGGCTGGGTTCTTCCTCTTCCGTTGGTGCAGGTGCGTGTTCGTGCTGATTGGCCGTGACGTGAAGAATAGCCGGAACCAAATAGGCAAAACTCTTACCAACACCCGTTCCAGCTTCCGCAACGAGGTGTTTTTGGTCGTGCATGGAAGCAGCCACCGCTCGAGCCATATCGAGCTGCTCGTTGCGGTGTTCGTAATGCTTCAATCGCCGCGCGATGGCACCGCCTGGACCCAGAATGGAATCGATATCAAGTGACAAACTGACGGATTCCCTTCACTCGAACATACCTAGACTCGCTGCACCAACTGGCCACTGACGCGTCGAACCAGTCTCCGCATCTCCAATACGCTAAGCGTACTGAGCACTCGAGGAACGGGAAGACCGCTGGACACGACAATCGCATTGATATCCGTAGGTTGTACGTCGATCGCCTGTAGAACTGCATTCTCTTGATCGTTTAGTTGAAGTTCCGCCGCATGCCGGACGGTCTGATCCGGCGAGAGGACGACACTCTCTACCATCGGCCCCAGTTCATCCAGCACATCTTCAGGATCCTGAATCAAATGAGCCCCATCTTTAATCAAGCGATGGCAGCCTCGCGAATTGGGAGTGGTAACTAGACCTGGCATTGCAAACACTTCGCGTCCCTGTTCGCCAGCTAATCTGGCGGTGATCAACGCTCCCGATCGCTCCGCCGCCTCTATGACAATCGTTCCTAACGACAAACCGCTAATCAACCGATTCCGTTGCGGAAACATTCCCTTCTTGGGCTTGGCGCCTGGCGGCATTTCACTGATTAATGCGCCATTCTCGGCAATACGTGCACCTAAGTCGGCGTGCTGCGGGGGATAGATCTCCGCCACTCCACTGCTCAGCACGGCGATGGTCCTACCACCTGCTTCAAGCGCGCCGTGATGAGCGGCTGCATCGATACCGCGCGCTAAGCCGCTGACAATCGTCAGCCCAGCTCGAGCCAATGAACGGGCGAACCGCTCCGCTTGACTGCGGCCGTAAAGCGTTGCCCCGCGAGTACCAACCACCGCGATGCACAACGCATCTGTGCGAACAAACTGACCGCGCATATACAAGAGCATTGGAGGATCAGGCAGCTCTTGCAATAGTCTCGGGAACTCTGCTTCCCAGGGAAACAGTATGCGAACTCCCTTGTCTTCGCATTCGCGGAAGACTGCCATCGCTTGATCACGAAATTCGCTCGAGCGAATCCGGCGACTTAGCAACACACCAACGCCGTCGACTTCTGATAAGTCCTGAGGAGCGGCTGCAAGCACTTGGCTGGCAGTTCCAAATCGGTCGAGCAAGTTAGCCAGTGTGCGAGGACCCACGCCGGTGGTCAAAGTAAGTTGCAAGTAGTCGATCGAGTTGTGTTCCGGCGAGCTCATGCACTACACGTCCAGTTCAGGTTCAAACCCTAGTTTTCTGCCCGCTCTAATTCTAGTGCTGCGCCGCTGTCCGATGGCATGCTCATGTTCCATTCGTCAAGCCGACTGCGGAGATCCGCGACTTTTTCTGGATTCGTATCGGCTAAATTGTTTGTCTCGCCTGGGTCTGAACTTAAATCATACAATTGTGGTCGGCTACCATCATACTCACATAAAAATTTCCAGTTGCCCGCTCGGATCGCTAAATCTGGAAAGTCCTCTCGTTTCGTCCCAGGGCGATCAGGTGGCCGTCTCCAGCAGATGGGCGTCGAACGAGAACGACGCTGCAATCCGAGAAGCGTAGCTGAAAGATTTTCGCCATCGAAGCCAATCACCTGCTTAGGCTTTACTCCAGCAATGCTCAGCAACGAAGGGGCAATATCCATCGCGCAAAAGTAGTTTTCGTCGTTCGTCAGGCCGCGCTTATGCTCTTCCACAAACGCCGGCCCCCACACAATCAACGGCGAGCGGATGCCGCCTTCATACAAATTCGCTTTGTGACCCCGCAACGGCAAGGCAGAACCGGCACCCGGCTCGGGGCCGTTGTCGCTGCATAGCAGGATCAAGGTGTTCTCACGGAGCTCATCCGATGAGCGGACGAAATCGAAGAGCTTGCCCAGTTGCGAATCCATGTTCTGCAAAACCGCGTGATACAGCGTCCGCTTGGCTTCATCTCCGCGCATCGCTTCAGGAGGATAGAAGGGTGAATGCACGTCGTCCGGCCACAAGTTAACATAGAACGGCCGCCCCGCTCGCCGAGCTTCATCAATGAACTCAATGGCTCGGTCAACAAAACCTTCCGTGATCTTCTCACGATCCATCCAGGTAATAGGCCCGTGACCTAGCAAATCGCTGCCGAGAGCATGCTTCTTCGGCGGCTCCCCATCATGCGCATCGCACAACGGCAAGAGACGGGGCCCCAGCCCTTCAAAGTTGGTCAACGACGCATCGAATCCGTACTCGACGACGAGCGGTGCTTCACCTACGTCGCGCTGACCTCCCATATGCCACTTCCCAAAGTGCCCCGTTGCATAGCCACTCTGTTTGAAGATCCTCGCCACACTCGGCGCGCTCGGCTCTAACCAATTTGCCACGCCGCGACGCACATTGTCCTTTCGGTTATTCAAGTAGGAACTGATTCGCCAACGCTGCGGGTACTGTCCGGTTGTGAGCGCCGTTCGTGATGGTGAACATATCGGCGCATTGACGTAAAAGTTTGTGAAGCGAATCCCCTCATTGGCAAGCCGATCAATGTTGCGAGTCTCCACGGCTTGATTGCCAAAACAGGACAAGTCGGACCAACCCATGTCGTCGATCAGTACAACGATAAAGTTCGTCTTCTCAGCCTGTGCCTGCAAAGTGCTTACGTTGGCCATGCATGTGAGTGCAGCCACCCCATGCAGCCACCACATCAAAGTCCCACTTAGTGAACTAGTCATATTCAACCTCGGATTCTGAGGAATGGTTGGGCGTAGTTTTCATCGCTTGCGATTTGTCAATCAACACAGGTTCATAAGCCTGCCAACGGCCAGCCTGCAACCGCTCGTGCGGTCCAAAGCGGGCTTTGTAACAAAGGTGTGCATTGCCCGAGACAAACATCCCGAGGTACAACCACTTGTAACCTTCGCGCCGCGCGAAACTCAACTGCGTAAGAATCGCATAAGTACCTGGACTCAACCAACTGTAATCGGGATCAAAGTAGCAGTAGACCGCGGAAAGACTCTCCGAGCCGACATCCGTAATCGAGACTGCCACCAGTTTATCTTGATCCCAAAAACTGAGCTCCATCCCTTCACAGTACGAATCAAGCAAAAAAGATTCATAATCAATCGCATCCGCCGCCGGTTCTCCGCGATCAAGTTTCCGAATCGCACGATGCAAATTAAAGACTCGTAAGTGCTCCTCATCCATCTGCGGAACTGCCACTTCCAGCCGTAAATGCTGATCGCCTAATCGCCGCACTCGCCGCATCGATCGCGATTCGTTGAATTTATCTACCTCGATCCTCAACGGCTCACAGGCTTGGCAGCCAGCGCAATCGGTGCGATAAAAGTATCGTCCCGATCGACGATAGCCACCCGCAAGGATGGCATCGAACTGTTGACCGCTCACCGCCCCTAACGGAACACTAAGCGGCATCCTAGCCGTGTGTCCCATGAGATAAGGACACACGCTCGGGCTATCCATGATCAGCTTTAGAAAATCTAATTGTTGCACCGAACGACCACCGCAGCGGCATGACCAAAGGGAGTGAAACTCACTTTTAACATATCGCCGCTGGTAGTCGGTGCAATCGCCGTGGACACTCGAATCGGACAGTCTTGGTCGAGTTTCTTAAAGTCCAGGGTCGGAAGCAATACGCCGTTGGTGGTCGCGAGCACCCCCGCTATCAACTCAATCAGTCCACTAGCGGCACCCGCGGTCCCCATGTAACTCGAAAAAGCGGTCACCGGAACATCGCCGCAAACAGACGCGATCGCGTGGCTCTCTTCTAAATCCAGTTGCGGTTGCGAATAGCCTTGAGCGGCAACCATCGACAACTCAGATGGATCCAAATCCGCCATTGCCAGCGCTGACTTTGCAGCGTTGGCAATCGCAATTCGTGAGCCCGAATGGGGGCGTTGCGGCAGCGCAAACCGATTCGCGAAACCTGTAAGCTGCCCATAGATCATTGCGCCACGTCGCACCGCATGGCTTCGTCGCTCAAGCACAATTGCCGCCGCCGCTTCCGCCGGAATCATACCGCAGTGCCGCTCGTCGAATGGAACGCAGAGCCCCTTGCCGTCGACAGTGTTTTCAGGCGCCGGAGCTCGACGATAGATCGGCTCCAATCGAAAGATCAACCGAGCGGCTCCAATGCGACTGCCCACTCCACCTACCACCATCACATCCGCGGCATCACGTTGGATCACCATCGCCGCTTCGATAAGCGCTTGCAGTCCGCTATTCTCTTCCTCAACAATCGTGTTATTCGGTCCCTGCGCGTTGATTGCAATCCCCACATGGCAGGCAGGCATATTGGGTAAATTTTTCAACATCCACAGTGGAAAAATGTCTTTCGAGAACTGCTGCCCCCAGCGGTCAAAGTTCATTTCGCCCGCTTCTGAACAGTTCGCAATCGCGCCGGTCAGGTCCCGAATCTCGCCAGGCATCATCTCTGCACCATAAACAACTCCGATGCGCTCAGCGTTAACCTCCGCATCAGTCAGTTTTGCATCTTGCCAAGCCAAGTGAGCAGCAGAATAAGCGGTCTGCACTTCGCGGTTCATCACCTTGAGAGCCTTACGTGGCGTCACGTAAACCTTGCCATCGAAGTCGGCTACGACACCGCCGTGGTACTCGCGTCGTCCCACCCCCGTGACCGGATCACCCTCAATGCAGTGCAACAGTCGAATCCCACACCGGCCAGAATGAAGCGATTTCCAGAAGGCTTCGCGACCAATTCCTATCGGAGAGACGCAACCAAGCCCAGTAATGACAATATCGTTTGTGCCGACCATCTTATTGTGAATCGTTGCCTAGTTGAGCGTACTCGTGTCCAAAGAGCGTTCTACACTAACTGATGATCGGGCAAACATCAAACCAATGCCGTCCTTGTGCATCCATCCAAGCCGCCGAAGCCTCCGGACCCCAGCCAGCCAAAGGATAAGTATTCATCGCCGGCGCCGCTGGGCTTCGCCACGCTGCAATAATCGGATCGATAATTTCCCAAGCGAGCTCCACTTCATCGCTGCGCGCAAAGAGACTTGCATCGCCCACAAGAGCATCTAGCAATAAACGCTGATAAGCGTCTGGATGCTCTTTAGTTGACGTGTCAAAACGGAAGTCGAGCGCACTTTCCATCAGTTTCATTTCTTGGTCCGGCACTTTCGACTGGAAATGAACCTGAATCCCTTCAGCAGGTTGAATCTGAATGACCAACTGGTTTGCTCGTGGCTTCGATTTTTTACCGTCTCCGAACAGGATGTGGGGCGGTTCGCGGAACTGAATCACAATCTGCGTCGTTCGGCAACTCAGCGCCTTCCCACTTCGAAGATAAAACGGGACACCCTTCCATCGCCAATTGTCGATATACATCCGCAGCGCCGCAAAGGTCTCCGTTTGACTCTCCGCTGCCACACCTGGTTCTTGCAAGTAACCTTCGTACTGCCCGCGTACACCACAATCCGCAAACTCAGCCCCCTTCAAAGGCCTGACGGCGCGCAGCACTTTTACCTTCTCATCGCGAACCTGATCGGCAGTAAACTTAACTGGTCCTTCCATCGCTGTAACCATCATCAACTGAAACAGATGGTTCTGAAACATATCGCGCAGCACACCTGATCGATCGTAATAATCGGCGCGACGACCAATGATGACTTCTTCAGCCACAGTTATTTGAACGTTGTCAATATAGTTGCGATTCCAAAGAGGCTCAAAAATGGTATTCCCAAATCGGAGCACCAAAATGTTTTGAACCGTCTCTTTGCCCAGGTAGTGATCGATGCGATACACCTGATCCTCGCGAAACACTTTCTGCAAGGATTGATTCAGTTGCCGCGCAGTGGCTCGGTCAGTACCAAATGGCTTCTCCAGCACGATGCGCCGCGCGCCATGTGAATCATCAGCCAACCCAGCACGCCCAAGCTGCGCGATGGCGGTCTCATACAACTGCGGCATCGTCGAGACATAATAAACACGGTCAACCTTCTCGCCCCCTTCAATCTCCAACAAACGCTTCGCCAGCTTATCGAAGTCGTCCGCAGTATTGATGTCGCCAGGCATGTAAAAAACATTGGCCGCAAACTGCTCCCATGCAACCGCATCAAATTCTTTCTTTAAGTACTTTGCGCTCGTTTCAGCCAACTGCGCGCGCCAATCTTGGTCGCTGAAATCACTTCGTGAAACTCCGACAATGCGAGTCATCTTGGGAAGTCGCCCGCGCACAAATTGACTGTAAAGCGCCGGAATCAACTTGCGGCTCGTCAGATCTCCCGACGCGCCGAATATTACCATCGTATGAGCCATGTGATTCCCTTTACATGCAGCCGTTGCTAGTTCGCAAAATGCCTGTCAACCTATTTTCTAGAGCGATGTTTACTAGTGCGAAATTCACCAGCATGCACTTGCTCGCTACGCTACTCCGTCGCGATCTTGCACCTTCGCTTACCTTGCAATCATGACTGCGGAGAGTCATGGCATATCTGTTGCAAACTAACTCGGCTTCTTGCGAAGATCGAGCCACTCCGAATGGAAAGTCCCTTCCATATCCAGCCGCTTGTAGGTGTGAGCCCCAAAGTAATCTCGCTGCGCTTGCAACAAGTTGGCCGGCAGTCGCTCGCGACGGTAGCTGTCGTAATAACTGAGAGCAGTCGAGAATGCTGGCGTTGCAACTCCCAATTGGGTCGCCGCCATAATGACTGCTCGCCAAGCCGCTTGGCTCTTGTCGATGATCTCAGTGAAATAAGGATAGAGGAGCAAGTTTTCTAAGTTCGGTTGCTTGTCGAACGCTTCTTTGATCCGGTCCAAGAACTGAGCCCGAATGATGCAGCCACCGCGCCACAGCAACGCGCAATCACCGTAGTTCAGGTCCCACTGATGCTCTTGACTGGCCGCTTGCAACTGCACAAAACCCTGAGCGTAACTACAAATCTTGGATGCATACAAGGCTAAACGAACCGCTTCGATAAACGCCTTCTTGTTACCTACCATCTTCGTTACCGCACTAGCAAACTCTGGGTTGTCGCCCGACTTTGGACCCGCAAGCACCTTGCTGGCTCGCACTCGAGCCTCTCTGACAGATGAAAGCCCCCGAGCATAAACAGCGGTCGTTACCAAAGTGCTCGGAACGCCAAGATCAAGCGCCAATTGGCTCATCCACTTGCCTGTTCCCTTTGCCCCTGCCGAATCGACGATCTGATCGACCAAGTAACCCGATTTGCCCGGCTGATCATCCTTGGCACTGAAGATGTCGCGAGTAATTTCAATCAAGTAGCTCTGCAGTTCGCCACGATTCCACTCGGCAAATACGTCATAAAGTTCGTCGTTGGTCAGCCCAGCAACATCCTTCAGAATCTGGTAGGCCTCGCAAATCAATTGCATGTCGCCATACTCGATGCCGTTGTGAACCATCTTCACATAATGCCCAGCCCCACGCGGGCCAACCCACTCGCAGCACGGGATGTCCTCTTTCGGTCCAACCTTCGCCGCAATGGCTTGAAAAATCGGCTTGATCAATGGCCATGCCGCTTTGCTTCCGCCCGGCATCATGCTCGGCCCCTTCAGTGCGCCTTCTTCGCCTCCTGAGACCCCCGTCCCAACGTATAGCAACCCCTTGCTCTCGATGTACTGAGTGCGACGCTCGGTGTTGGTGTAGTGTTCGTTTCCACCGTCGATAATCACATCGCCCGGCTCGAGGTACGGTAGCAATTGCTCAATCAGTTCATCGACCGCGGCTCCAGCTTTGACCAGCGTCATCACCAATCGGGGCTTGCGAAGCGAAGCCACCAACTGCTGAATCGAGTGACAACCGACAAACTGCTTCCCCTTGGCTCGGCCGTTGACCAAGTTGTCCACTTTGTCCGTCGTGCGGTTGTACACAGCGATGCGATATCCGCGACTCTCAACGTTCAGAGCCAAGTTTTCACCCATCACTGCCAAACCAATCAAACCGAAATCACATAGTTCGCTCATCGCTATCGCATTCTCTCGTTGGACGTTAATTCAGTTTGCCACTTCCCACACTCGCTCACCGCCCCGACAGCGGACTGCCAATCTCGGTTACCGCGAAATTTTTGATGCAAAGTTCTCCCGCAAACTAGCGGCGAGTTTTGCCAGCCAAAAGTTTAGGTGAACCGCAGTCGTTTGAAACGGGGTTTAGTGCTCGAAGCGTTGATTTTCTGCCTTTTTGACGGCTCGTTATCCCCATCCGCCAGGCTCCTTGCAACACCCCCAAGCAAACCCACTAGCCCATTACCAGCATTTGACTCGCATCCGAAATTGCCTAAAAATGTCAAGCAACGCACTTCGCGTATTCGATACAAGCGTTACTCTCGGCCTTGACGGTCGGCAGGCTGGACATTAGAAACAGCATCAAGAAAGGCGTCGTAGCCAAGTGGCTAAGGCAGTGGATTGCAAATCCGCCATCGGCGGTTCGACTCCGCCCGACGCCTCTTCTTTTTCTTTCCGCAAGTGCTTCATTTTCTGAGGCCGTCGGCAACAGCTGAGGCTCGCCAGCATCTACTTATTCGCAGCTTCGCTCACTA
>JANPLP010000468.1:0-7971 GCA_031426595.1 Planctomycetia bacterium
GTATGTTGAGTCGAATTGTGACACCAGCCTGTGAGGCGCGGTAAAACGCATCAATCAACTTTGGATCCACCAGCGAATTTAACTTCGCAACAATCAAAGCGCGTTGGCCTTGTTTCTTTCGTTCTGTTTCCGCCTCAATCAAGCTCAGTAATTTTTTTCGCAATCCGATCGGGGCCGCTTCGAGCGCGCGATAGGGTTGCGGTTGGCTGTAGCCGGTGACTGCGTTGAAAAATGCGCTCGCGTCGGCTCCCAATTGTTCGTTGCACGTCATGTAGCTGATATCGCTGTACAGTCGCGAGGTGGCTTCGTTGTAATTTCCGGTACCGAAGTGCATGTAGCGCACGATCCCATGCGGCTCACGACGCACGATGATGCAGAGCTTCGCATGTGTCTTCAGATTCTTGACGCCATAGATAACTTGCACTTGAGCTTCTTCAAGTTCGCGAGCCCACTCGATATTGCGAGCTTCATCGAAACGCGCCTTGAGTTCCACGATAGCCGTCACGTACTTGCCGCGCTCGGCGGCGCGACGCAGCGCTGCCACAATTGGACTATTGCGGCTGGTGCGATACAAGGTCTGCTTGATTGCGAGAACATCTGGATCATCCGCCGCTTCGTCGATCAATCGCACCACCGGCTCGAAGCTCTCGTAGGGATGGATCAGTAAAATGTCTTTCTCTGCAAGGGTGGCGAACATGCTCTGAGTCAGATCGATCTCGGCACTTCGCTGAGGCGTCCAAATGGGATCGCGCAGGGCATCGTATCCTTCGAGACCCTGCAGTTGCATGAACGCCGAGAGATCCAGCGGTTCGAAATCCAGCGCAGTTTCGGCATCGGAAATGTTTAATGCGTGTTGCAAGAATCCAATCATCTCGGCGGGGGCGCTGTTCAGCACTTCCAGTCGCACGCAACTAGCCGTTCGTCGCTGTTGTAGCAACTCTTTCATGTCGCTCATCAGGTCCGCTGCCGAATCTTCTTGCAGAGCGCCGTCTGCATTCCGAGTGATTCGAAAGGGGACGGCTGTCATCACTGTTTCGTTTGGAAAGAACCGGCCTGCGAAGGTCGCTACGATGTCTTCGAGCATCGCGTACGAAAGCCCCTTCTCGCTGGGTAATGTAATGATGCGAGGCAAGATCTTTCCAAGCGGGATGATTGCGAATCGATAAGGTGGATCTTGCTTGGTAGCGGCGACTTGGACACAAACGTACAGGGCATGATTCACTAATAATGGAAAGTCGTTTTCGATTGCTGTGGGTGAAAGCACCGGGAAAACTTCTTCCTCGAAGATTCGCTCTGCGGCTTCGCGATGCCGGACGCTGGCTTCGACCAGTCTTACGCGAGTGATTCCAGCCGCATTTAAACCCGGTTCTAAATCCTTGTGAAAGCACTCGTACTGTGCGTGAGTCATTTCAGCGGTGCGTTTGCGGATCGATTCGAGCTGAGCCGTTACGGTCATGCCAGAAGCATCCGTCGAAGCGACTTTGGCTGCTTTTTGCAATTGCAGCCCGCCGACTCGAACCATGAAGAACTCATCCAGGTTGCTGCTGGTGATCGCTAAGAATTTTAAGCGTTCCAGCAACGGCACCTGGGGGTTCCGCGCTTGATCCAGGACGCGTTGATTGAATTCGAGCCAACTGGTCTCACGATTGAAATACTGATTTGAAAGTTGCGTCATCGAAGATGTCTGTCTTCCCGTTCGATTGGTAAAGCCCTGCTTTGTCGCTGGACCGGAGTCTGCGAGCGTAGCAGGGAATAGGGGGTTGCTCCCCTGGTGATCCGCTAGCTTTGGTGAGCCTGCATTGCAGCGAACCTCAATCTTAGACGCGGCGCCCGAAATCTGCTATGCATTCCCGTTCTTGTTTAAGTTAGGGATCGCGCAGCCAAATCGACCAATTTCTGTGCGTTGACTCGCAAATCAAACTGAGCGCGCGTACGTTCCGCAGTTCGGGATAAGCGAACCTTCAGTTCTCCCTTGTCTGCCTCAACTTCTTCACAGGCGATGTTGATTTGCTTGGCCAAGTCGCTGCTGTTTCCAGGTTCAGCTAACCAAGCAGTGCAGTCAGACGCTGCGCCAGTTCCTAAAACTTCGGTTGTCCCACCTACGGCAGTTGCCACGATCGGTTTGGCTAGCATTTGCGACTGAATCAGGACCAGCGATAGTCCCTCGGACAGAGAAGGGTGGACCACGAGATCGGCTGCATCGAGCAGGCGATCTGCGTCGCTGCGGTAACCGAGCAACTGGATGTGTTGCTCAAGCTGTTTTTCCTTCACTCGATGCGCCAGTTTGGCACGTTCCGTTCCTTCGCCGGCGATCAGCAATTTAACGCGGCGGTCCTCTCGTACTAAAAGAGAGACAGCATCGATGAGGTCCAAATGGCCTTTGCAGGCGAGGAGGTTGCCGACGCATACCACCAGCAACTCCGACTTGTCCAAACCAAATTCGGCGGCCGCCCAAGCCCTGGCGTGGGGGTCGTGAATGGCAGGGCGGCAACCGCCATAGATCACCGCCGTTCGTTCCTTCGGCACTCCGCCTTGCACAACGACGAGCTGCGCGGCTTGCGATACGCACACCAACTTGTCCGACAGCCAGCGATACTTCAGTCGACTGCGCATTGGAAAAACGGTGTGCTTGTAGGCCAGTCGCACCGGTCGAGGGGATCGGCAAAGCCACGCGGCCGAGCCGGCTAAATGAACTGCATGAGTATCGTTGGTAATCACCACGTCGGGCGCCCATTCCCGCAGAGCGCGAACAGTTTGCCACCATTGCCCGACGCTCAACCCTCGGCCTTTGTGCAGCTGCAAGATTTCTGCTTGGCTTTGTTGTAAGCGTTCGGTGAGGCCGCTGGACACTCGCGCCATCCAGCCGACTTGGTGTCCGAGCGTCTGCAATTCCTGTCCGAGCATCCACAGCAGGGCTTCGCCACCTCCCCAATTCGGCTGTGTGCTGACAAGACAAAAACGCATAAACGCTAGCTTTCGAGATGTGACTTTGCGACGAGCAATCTTAGCAGAAATGCCCTACTCCGCGTCCAGATTGATATGGCCTTTATGGCCCTTGGTTGCGTATACTTATCCTCGCACACGGAAGTCTTGACGGATGGATTGGGTCAATCTGTATCAACTATAGGTAACGGATTTGCGGAAGGAACGTTTCAGTCTAACGAACTGCTAACAGCGTCGCATTGCTCACAATCGGTAATTGCCAGGAACTGTTAGAGCGTTTGATAAATACGGACGATAACCTTAAAACTTCACCCGCGTTCGCGAAGTCAGACCTCTGTGGTTACGGATAGCAATTTATTTGAGTTATTAGGTTTCGGCCCAATGCTCAGATATTTCGACATGGATAGCAGCGCCCTTCACAATCCTTAGTCGACACCTGTCCACTCGTCCGCAAGGACACACACATCGCAGGGGAGTTTTAGTTATGCAAATCAATGGTTTGCAATCGGCACAGTCCGTTCAATCGCTCGCAAGCACGCAGCGCACGAAGTCCACTCAGGTGACCGAACCTGCGGCAGCGTCCTCGGCAATTTCAACGGATCAACTTGATTTATCCGCCGAAGCTCAAGCCCTCAGTGATATCCAGTCCTCGTCAGCAGCGGCTAGTACCGGAATACGTCAGGACCGGGTGGATGCGATTCGCCAAGCCATCGCGGACGGTAGTTACGAGACCTCGGACAAGCTGTCCGGAGCGCTTGACCGCCTGCTCGATTCGTTTGCCTAGCAGTTGAGAATTGGTTTGACCGACGGCTGACCGGGGCAGCGTTAGCCGATGAATTGAAATTGCCGCTACCCCATCTCACCAGACTTATGTGACTTTGCTTCAACTTGTTCAGCGTCTACAATACGCCTGAACTAGTTGTTAACAAGCGGCCGCTGGGGCCACCACCGGTCGTCTTTCGTGCCACTAAGCACTCAGTTTGCGGTTCTTTGCGTGTCAGATCATCCCAATACAGCCTCACTTGAAGCGGTCGAAGTTTCTCAGTCGCCGATCCAGCGATTCGAGGAATATCTGCTTAGTCGTGGACTGCGGAAGACCAAGCAAAAAAACTTTCTGGTGGAGCAAGTGTTCAGCCGGCATGAGCATTTCGACGCTGACCAGCTAATCGACCAACTTCCTCGCAAGGGGGATTTGAACTACGTTAGCCGCCCGACCGTGTATCGCACGCTGAAAGAGTTCGTTGAGGCGGGCTTATTGCGCAGTTTTGAGTTGAACGGCCGCAGTGTTTATGAACACGATTATGGCTACCCAGCTCATGATCACTTCTACTGCGTTACCTGCCATCAGTTGCTGGAATTCCAGTCCGAGCAGTTAGCGCAACTGCGCGACGAAATTGCACGGCAGCACCGCTTCCGGGTGCGCAGCCATCGGCTAATCATCCAAGGCGTCTGCGACGAATGCAGCCGTCGCAAGAACCAGCGACGTCGCCAGGACTTAGTCTGAGGTCAGCGTTTCCATCGGGTGCTGCACGGGTCGAAATCGCAGCGGTCTGTTGAACGCTAGTTACTCGCTCTTGGTGATTGGATTTGGCAGGACGCTTTCCCTTTCTGAGCGGAGCGAATTCACCGGGCATGGCTACGCAAGCGCCGAATAAGACGCACTTTCGGCGACCCTCGGGAATTAACCTTCCTGGAATCCGCCTTGGCTATTGCAAAGCCGACAGGCGGAGGGGGGAATTTGCTTCCATATTGCTGGGGCTCAACTAAACTCGTATCTGGCAGACTTGCGCCCCACTGCCTGCGCTTCTGCTTGGCGGCTCGATGCGAAAACTTGCGGCTTGTAGAGAGCCGACATTCGCCTTGGGTGCCGTCTTTAATCGGCGTTGGACCGAGAAATCGTCTCTATGACATGCGCCATCGGAACGAGTTTCCTACCAACCGAAATGTTTCGTTAGCTTGTTAGACGCGGAGTGATGTTCATGGGTCAATGCCACAAGTGTAACTTCCCATTGCAGGAAGGGGCGATCGCTTGCCCGCGGTGCGGCGACATCATCATCCCCCAAGATGATACTCATGGAACAGTGGATCAAGACGGCGGCGAGATCGCAAAGACCATTGAATTTTCAGGAGCTTCGGACAGTGTCAGCGACGATGCAATGTCGCCAGGTGAGAAAACGATCGACTTTGCGACCGATAAGACCATTGATTTTTCTCAGCAGACGATTGATTTCAGCGTGGATGATGTCGCCTCGCGCATTGCAGCAGAGCGCGATAACGATGACGCAGGCTCGGTTGTGGAACTCGATGTGGCTGGAACAGGTACGGTGGATGCGACCGATCCCAATGGATTCTTAGCATTACGTGAATCCGATTCGGACGACGATTTTATCATGGAGTTGGATGAGGAGCTCGAACCTGAGAATGAGCGGCTGACATTGAATGCAACGGGCATTGACGGTACGGGACACTCAACGCACGTAGCTCCCACTCCGGTGGATGCATCTGGAGATGAGCAAGTAACCTTCGTTGTATCGCCCGACAGCGCATTTGCAAAAGAGAATAGCGATGATATTGGAACCATCGAAATTCCCTCAACGCCTGGTGAGAACGCGGGGGAACGCACAGCGGTCTTTGGTACTTCGGATACGGGTCCTGGAACAGTTGAGGCAGGGAGTTCAGGGACTGAAGGGCGACTAAAGCGACTGTGGGGTGGTGTGGTCGGATCCAGTGAGAACCCGATGCACTCACTGCAAGCAGCCGGTCTTCAAGCATCCGATTCGATCTTCGAGCGTGTAGCGACGCGACGAGTGGTAGACGCGAGTCTGCGGGGTGTATCCGAGGTGGTCGATGCCGATTATCAGATCGTGAACAAGTTGGGTGAGGGGGCGATGGGAATCGTTTTCTCGGCGCGACAGACCACCATTGATCGCGTAGTTGCGCTGAAGATGGCCAAGCCAAGTTTCCAGCAAAACGAAGAGAGCCGCCGCAGGTTTCTTTACGAGGCGCAAATTACAGCGGACTTGGATCACTCGAACATCGTGCCGATTCACGAGTTGGGTGCAAATGAAAGCGGCATGCTGTTCTACTCGATGAAGATGGTTCAGGGGACTGGTTGGAACGCGGTCGTTCGCAAGAAGACTCGCGAGCAGAATTTAGAGATCTTTATGAAGGTCGCTGATGCGATCGCATTCGCTCATTCAAAAGGGGTGATTCACCGCGACTTGAAGCCTGAAAATACGATGCTGGGTCGGTTCGGTGAAGTGTTCGTGACCGACTGGGGCACCGCGATCAACTTGACGAAAGACACCACACGCTTGGCTCGGCCAGCGATGCAGGGTGACAAGTTCATCACCGTCGAGGATGGGAAGAAGTTCCGCCGTGGCGATACGATCGCATTTTTAGATGGCGAAGAGGTGTACGAGCAACGGCAGGTTTCGAGCATCGATGATGTCGATCCTAACAGGTTGTACCTAAGGAAAAAATTGACACACACTTACGAGTCCATCAAGGACTTGCGAGTCATGAAGCTCATGAACATGGCTGGCACCCCTTGTTACATGGCTCCCGAGATGGCTGGTCATGATTTGCCGAAGATCAGCAGGTTGAGCGACATTTATGTGCTGGGGGCGATTCTGTATGACATTGTAATGGGCCGTGCGCCGCATACGGGTAAGTCGGTGACTGAGTGCTTACGAGCTGCGCTTGATAATAAGGTGGCGGTCGAAGGAAATGATGATCCGCTGCTGCTGATCGCTTACAAGGCAATGGAAAGCGAACCGGTGAACCGTTTTCAATCGGTGGAGGCATTGCAAGATGCCGTTCGCGAGTACCGTCGTCACGCGGAAAGTATGGCGCTGACCGACCGCTCTGATGATTTGCTCAAGCAGGCGGCGGAGAAGGGCGACTATGAGATGTACTCGCGAACCGTGTTTGGTTATCGCGATGCGATCGAATTGTGGCCAGAGAATCAAGCCGCCGCAGTAGGGCTCAAGAAGTCTCGACTGGCGTTCGGCGAAGCGGCGTTTAAGGGACGCGATTATGACTTGGTGTTGCAAACCGTCGATCGCGACGAGCCCGAGGAGGATGCGCTGTACGTGCGGGCCGTCGAGGCCAAAAAGAAAGCTGAGAATCGCGAGAAGTCGCTGAAGAAGTTGCAAAACGCAATTGCGGCAGTGGTCTTACTTGCTGTCGTTGGTCTATCTGGTTTGTCTGCATTTGCATTTTACCAGTGGGGAAATGCGTCTGTTGCAACTTTGAAAGAAGCTGAACAACGCAAAACAGCAGAGAAGGCTACCGGTCTCGCGATTCAGGAAAAAAACCGAGCTGATGAGGCGGCTCGAAAAGCAACGGAGGCTGCTGACTACGCGGTAAAACAAAAGGAAATAGCAGAGAAGGCAGTGGACGAAGTGAAAGCGGCAAATAAGGTTGCGTCCGCAGAAAAAGACAAGGCTGTCCAGGCTGCCGAAATTGCTGCAGAAGCTCAGAAAGCTGCAGAAGTTGCAGCGAATAACGAGAAGACCGCCGCGAAGAATGAGCGGATTGCTGCAGAGTTAGCCAGACAACGCGCTGCGCAAATTCAACTGGGTGAGTACAGTTCGTCGGTGGCGCTGGCGAAATCGCAGTTCGAATCGTTTGATGTAGCTCAAGGACGCGAGACATTAGCGAAGCTGAGTGCGTTGCCTCTGTCGCTCTTTAAAGAAGAGGCTCAGCCTGATTTTTATTCTTGGGGTTGGCGGCGCATCAATCTGCTCAGCAATAGCGATTTGCCGCGAGCGACTGTAGACGGTTCGGTGACCGCGACCGCATGCGCTGCGTCGGGCGTGACGGTGATTGGTACCAAGGATGGTCGAGTCAAAGTGTTGTCGCGCGGCGCAAACAGCTTGGTGGAGAAAGGCAACTATGTCGAGCAAGGAGCTGAAATAACGGCTGTAGCTATTTCGCCGACGGGCGATGAATGTGTGTTCGCATTCAATCGCAATGGCGAAGGTGGATTAAAACGCTGGAGTATCGTGGATACAGAGGCACAAC
>JANPLP010000469.1:0-8359 GCA_031426595.1 Planctomycetia bacterium
GCATACGAATTCCCGTCAGCGGCGGCATAGCGTTCGTTGCTCGCATTGTCCATCAAAACGACTACCCAGTGCGGCGCATTCGTATCGAGCCAAGCTTCGAGGCCATCGAGCTGCGCCGGACCGATTCCAAGATCTCCCTTCACGAACAGATGCCGATCCGGCGACCAACGCTGGATCACTTCGTTGACTCTGGAAAACTGCGTCGCTGAAGTGGACGCTTGTTGAGCCGCAGCGGGACGGGTCCAGGGATTGCCGGTTGCTAGCAGGCACTGCGCGAAGAGCACTGCGGCGACGGAGAATGAACGCCATCGAGAACCGTGCATAAAACCGTACATAAAACCGTACATAGCGACTTGCATTTTGCGCAATAAAAAAAACCCGTTCATTCGATGCGGACCCGGTTAGGTATTTCAGCGTTCGGAGAGGCGAAACCAGCTCTAAAGAATATGCGCAGCCGCCTCAAAAAGCGACACCGCTAACGCGTTACGCGACTCGGCCGACGGCGCCGCTCGCTGTTTTTTCGCGGTCGTCACTAAAGCATTGAGTCTAAGCGCACTGCAGTGGGCCGCGCAAGTACCAGAGTCCAAGATTAACTTTTAAAAAGCCACCAACGCGATCAGAACGAATCGCGTACCGCAAGGCCACTTAATAAAGCAATGCCGTTCAGCCGACGCTGGTCACCCGACGCTAAACATCCGAAACAGTTGTTCGTAGATCGTGACGCCGCGATCGAGTTGCTCGAGCGAAATCCATTCGTCGGCTCGGTGCGCCTGCTCGATCGAGCCCGGTCCGAGCACGATCAAGTTTTCGAGCGATCTTAAGCAACATCCGTCTGTCGCATAACAAACCGCTTCTGGCTCCGCTTGCCCCAGTGCGTCGAGCACTTCGCGAAGTACTGGATTTGAATCCGCGGTATGCAGTGGGTCTAGGGCAGACATCGCGCTGACTTGCAAACCCATGCTCACCGCGCTCGCAATTATCTCTTCCGCAAAGCTTCGCCAATCTACTTCAGGCATTGGCCGCATAAAGATCTGACAGGTCGCTTTTCCAACAGTAATGTTCGAAGCCGCTGGTTCATTCTTGAGCACTACGTTCATCGATAGGCTGGGGGGCGCAAAGCGATGGTTTAGCAGGGCTGGATCTGTTTCGCTTCGAATGTACTGCGAGTTCAGATAGCTGAGAAAGGGGACCAGTCCCCAGTTCGCGTTGCGCCCATCGGCGGTGCTGCTATGCGCGGCCACACCGTGACTGGTCACTTTGAAATGGCAACCTCCCTTGTGTGCGTTGACGACTCGAAGCTCCGTCGGCTCGCCGATAATGCCGACTGTCCCCGCGGCTCGCATTTCGGCAAAGTACTTGGATTGCGACACGATCGCGTTCGCTCCTTGCATGCCGCTTTCTTCATCACCTGTCACCAAGAAATAGATAGGAAAGCGCTGATGCTCAAGCGGAATGCGTGCGATAGCGGCCAAGGCGGCGGCAATGGGTCCTTTCATATCGCAAGCGCCACGCCCCCACAAACGTCCCTCGCTGACAGCAGCCTCAAATGGGCCACCTTGCGGCGCGTCCCACCCGTCGACGGAAACGACGTCGTTATGACAAAAGAAACCGATCCCGCTGCAGCGGCTTGTCTTCACGTCGGTCGCGAAACCAGGCTCAGGTCCCCGGCGGCCAACAATCGCAATTTTCTCTAGTCCCGCGTTGTCCAAGTAAACCAATTGCTCGATGTCAAAGCCGATGGAGCTCAGATGATCGCGCATACAGATCGCTACCGTTGCGTTCGAGCGCGACGTGACCGAGTTGATCGCTACCAACTTCCTGGCTAGTTCAAGACAATCCATAAATGACGACTACTCAAAATTGGAGCTAATGTACAGCCGGACTCATGTCCTTTGCGGCCGAAATCGAATGGCTGCATCGTAACGAATTCTCCATCCGTTGTTAATCAACGCGCCTCCTTGCGACTCAGAGTGGGGCAAACCAAGCATAAAATTAGCATCGCACGGAGAGTGCGAGGATACAAGCTCGACGCGCAAGCGAGTGAATCCCTCGCGATATCCCCCGCGATATCCCCCGCGATATCCCTCGCGATATCCCTCGCGATATCCCCAGCGATATCCCTCGCGATATCCCTCGCGGTAATCTGTTCCAAAAATCCGAAACGCTAACGCGTTCCGCTACGGGGTGGTTTTAGGTGGAGCTCGCGTTAAAACTCGACGCTGGGACAGTCAATTTCAATGGGGTGTGCTTTTGGGGTTAGTTCAAGCTTGGTATGCTGGACGCTTCGAAAAGCGGTGCATTTGCGGGCCTCTATTGGGCGCAAGTGACGAACAACGGTGGAGATCGCGCGGTAAAAGAAAGTGAACCTACGTCTGATTCCGTCCGGGCAGACGCAGTGGGTGCAAGGCTGCACTTAAAACAAGTGTCACTTAAAAACAAGTAAGAAGACGAACTGCGGACAGGTTGGTCCTACCGAATGCGAAGCCGTGCCGACCTCGGCGCGAAAACTGACTATCAACGAGCTACCCAAGGAAATAAGCATGTTTAATGTCGATCCGCGTTCCGTTTTGGCTCTGATTCTTGGTGGTGGGCGCGGCACGCGTCTCTATCCGCTAACCAAGATTCGTGCGAAACCGGCCGTGCCTCTTGCTGCCAAGTACCGCTTGATCGACATTCCCATCTCGAACTGCATCAATAGCAACATCAACAAGATCTTCGTTCTGACGCAGTTCCTCTCGGTCTCATTGCACAAGCACATTCGGCAGACTTATCGCTTCGACCATTTCTCCGGCGGCTTCGTCGAATTGCTGGCGGCTCAGCAAACCATGGAGGGGGGCGCTGAGTGGTATCAGGGTACTGCGGACGCGGTTCGGAAGAACTTGAAACACGTTGACCAACGTGGCATCAAGTACATCCTGATTTTGTCTGGTGACCAGTTGTATCGCATGGACTACATGTCGATGTTGCAGACGCATATCGAGACCAAAGCGGATGCTACGATTGCCGCCATCCCCGTCGAGCGAAGCCAGGTGCATGCGCTTGGGGTGATGCGTTGCAACGAAGAGGGCAGAGTGCTCGGTTTCCTTGAAAAACCGAAAACGAAAGAAGAAATTGACCTGGTGAGCATGGACCCAGCTTGGATCGACAAGCAGGGAATTGAATCCCGTGGACGCGATTGCTTGGCGAGCATGGGGTTGTACATTTTCAACCGCGACCTAATGTTCGAAGTGCTTGAGAAAACCAACTATGAAGACTTTGGGAAAGAGGTTTTTCCAGCCGCAATTCGGAGCCGTCGAGTGCAAGTGCACTTGTTCGATGGTTTTTGGGAAGACATCGGAACCATTCGCGCTTTCTATGACGCGAACCTCAGTTTGACTTGGAAGAATCCACCTTTCGACTTCGTTTCCCCTGAAGCACCGGTCTACTCGCGAGCTCGTTTCTTGCCACCCACGATGATTGAAGGCGCGACAGTGAAGAGCAGCTTGATTGCCGACGGTTGTCGGATCGGGAAGGGTGCCGTGATTGAAAATAGTGTTGTCGGATTGCGCTGCGTCATCGGCGAAAACGCTGTCATCCGCGACAGTGTGCTGATGGGAGCCGACTTTATGGAGACCGACGAAGAACGTGCCATCGCAAGCCAGCAAGGACTGCCAGCGGTTGGAATCGGTGATGGTTCGGAGATCCTCGGCGCTATCCTTGATAAGAACTGCAGGATTGGAAAAAATGTCCGCATCGTGAACTCATCGGGTTGCGACTCGAGCGATGAGTTTGATCCGTGTGTGATTCGTGATGGCATCCCAATTTTGATCAAAGACAGCACACTTCCAGACAACTGGAAAATGGGCTGATCTAAACCCGCCCTACCTCCTCTCAAAAGTATTCATCCTGGAGCTCTCGATGGCTAAGTCAGTAAACGTTGCAATGGTTGGACTCGGTTTTGGTTCCGAGTTCATTCCGATTTATCAGCGGCATCCGAATGCAAATGTTCACGCGATCTGCCGCCGCAACGTCGACGAGATGAATAAGGTTGGTGATCAGTTCGGAATCGCGAAACGCTACACGACTTTTGAGGAAGTTTTGGCAGATCCCGAAGTTGACTTTGTACATATCAATTCACCAATTCCCGATCACGGTTGGATGTCGATCGCTGCTCTGAAGGCGGGCAAGCACGTGATGTGTACCGTTCCCATGGCGACAACCATCGAAGAGTGCCAAGAGATCTGCGAATTAGTCAAGAAAACGGGGCTGAAATACATGATGGCTGAAACCGTGGTTTACAGCCGCGAGTTTCTGTTCATTCGTGAAATGTATCAGAAGGGCGAATTGGGTAAAATTCAGTATATGGCCGCCTCGCACCCGCAAGACATGGACGGTTGGCCCGACTACTGGGAAAAGATGATTCCCATGCACTACGCGACTCACGTGGTTAGTCCCGTACTGGGACTCGTTGACGGTCGCGCTGAATACGTCAGCTGCTTTGGTTCGGGCACCGTCCGCGAAGATA
This sequence comes from Planctomycetia bacterium, assembly GCA_031426595.1. Lineage (GTDB taxonomy): Bacteria > Planctomycetota > Planctomycetia > Pirellulales > Pirellulaceae > Aureliella. The sequence goes on from JANPLP010000469.1 coordinate 4,505, forward strand.
TCGCCAAGAAGTCCGGCAATAAGTACGCAGTGGAGACGTGCCATATCAAGATAAAAGATTCCGATATAGCGGCGCACATCTGGCGATTCTTATTCGACACAGCGCGACAGTATCGCGAAAGCTTTGATGTATACGGGACCAAGAAGAGTTTCGAGTGGACCTTGGTTGAGAACGAGCCGCATGTGATTCATACAGCCAAGAAACCAGAACCGGAAATTGCGACGAAGGTCGAAGTGCCTGACTATGCGCACCTGCTTCCAGAACCGATTCGCATGTTCACTCAATCGATTCAGGACGCGGATCACCTGTCATTCATTCAAGGGGGTGGACACGGCGGTTCGCATCCTCACTTGGTCAACGAGTTCGTTTCGGCGTTGATTGAGAACCGCGACCCATGGCCTAACGCAACCCTGTCTGCTAATTGGACTTGCGTGGGCATCTGCGCTCATCAGTCTACCGAGAAGGGTGGCGAAATCGTTCGCTTACCTGAGTTCACGCTCAGCTGAGATCGTCGTGGATCGTATGAGGCGGAAAGGCGGCTCGCAGTGCATTGAGAACTGCGAGCACATCGATCACCTCTTGCGAAATCGCACCGCTTACCGGCGTCAACAGACCGAAGGCGGCGAGGCCCATGCCAACCATACTGAGCCCCATACCTCCGACGGCGCTTTGCAGCGCGATCGCGCGCATACGCCGACTGATGTGCATGAATTCATCGATGCGTGTCAACGAATTGTCCATGATCACAACGCCGGCGGCTTCGGCGGTTACATCGCTGTTCTGGCCGATGGAAATACCGACCGTAGCCGCCATCATCGCCGGCGCGTCGTTGATTCCGTCGCCTACGTACAGGGTCTTGGCAATCGCCGTTTCAAGGCGAACGATGGCAAGTTTCTCCTCTGGGCTCTGCTGTGAATAGACTTCGCTGATGCCAACTTGATCGGCTAGAAAACGTACTTCTGCGTCGCGATCTCCCGAGATGATCATCATGCGCTGGAATTGATGCTTAGGACCCAAGTGGTCGATGAACGAGCGGCTTTCCGGGCGCGGCGCATCGCGAAACTGCAGTTTCCCCGCGTAACTGCCATTAATGGCGATCACGCACTCAAGCCCACCGGCGGTCGGGGGCATCTTCTGGATGTTGGCAGCACGCTCTTCGGTCAACTGCTTGCGACTAGTAACGCGAACGTCATAGCCCTCAACGGTTCCTCGCAAGCCCTGCCCCGGCAACTCGCTGACATTGGAAGCCGCTTGCAGTTTCACATGTTCCGCTGTGGCGGCTTTGAGCACCGCGCCTGCCAGCGGGTGTTTGGAGTATTTCTCGAGGCTGGCCACCAACTGCAAAACCTGCTGGCGCGTGTACTCTGGTGCAACGACCAGTTCTGTAAGTTCTGGTTGGCCGTATGTGAGTGTTCCTGTCTTGTCGAAAATGGCAACTCGGCAACTCGCAATTTGCTCCAGCACAACCGGACTTTTTACGATGATAGAACGACGCGCACACAGCGAGATCGAACCGATAATCGCCACCGGAATTGCAATCAACAAGGGACATGGCGTCGCGATTACTAGCACCGATAGAAAGCGGATCGGATCGCCACTGATCGCCCAGGCAAGCGCCGCTACGACGAGCGCGACTGGCGTGTACACGGCACCCAATTGATCGCCAAGCCGTCGAAGTTGGGGGCGTTTGCTTTCCGATTCACGCATGACTTCCATGATTTTGGCGTAGCGAGAATCCGCCGCCAGTTTGCTGGTGCGAATCGTTACCGCGGTATTACCATTGATTGCACCGGAGATCACCGCTGAACCAATCGTCTTGGTGATCTGAAACGGTTCTCCCGTGAGGTACGATTCATCCATGACCCCTTGGCCTTCGAGCACTTCACCGTCAACAGGGCAAATGTCATGCGGATAAATGACTAGCGTGTCGCCTACCTGTACGTCTGCAATGGCAACGTCAGTGATGTCATTGGCGACTTTGCGATGAGCGATGGAGGGAACGCGTTTGGCGAGTGCAGCGAGCACTGACGACGCGCTCGCAAGCGCGTAGCTTTCGAGTGCTTCGCCACCGGAAAGCATCAATACAATGATCGAGCCTGCTAGAAATTCGCCAAGCAGCACCGCGGTGACAATCGCGATTCCGCCCAGCAAATCCGAACCGAATTCGCGCCGCATCGCTTTCCAGAACAGTTCGAAGACCAACGGCAATCCGCCAAACGCCAAAGTTGCGAATAGCGGAATGCTGTAGGCGAGCGGCGAAGTATGGAAAGCGAATCGCAGTATTAAGTGAACTGCGATGCAAGTGAGCGCGAATCCCGCGATAATCGTGGTGCTACGCTTCCGGAGTGTGTCGAGAGAGTACCAGCGAAGTGCGACCACGGTGTCGGGTTTCGTGTCCTAGATCAATCGTAGTTTTTGTCATCGTCGGCGGATTTTCTCACGGGAGCGTCGAGCAGTTCACTCTCGACCCCGTCGCGCTCGACTAATTCGCCGTCAAGTTCATCGCTCGCCAGTTCTTCGCCATCCATTTCATCGAACTGGTCATCCAACTCGTCGTCAAAATAATCCTCGTCGTCGGTTGAGGCGATGAGGTTATCTTCATCTTCTGGAATTTCGACACCGTCTTCAGACAAGCGTTTTGGTTTCGGCGAACCGCTATCGCGTTTCTGCATGTAGAACTTGATTGGCACTTCCCCAAACGGAAGGTGATCGCGGCAAACGCCCAGCAGATATCGCAAATACGAGGGAGGAAAACCCGCTGGGTTATTGCACATCATGATGATCGTCGGGGGGGTCACAGCGATCTGCGATGCAAAGTAAATCTTGGGTCGCTTGTTGCTGTACATGGGCGGTTGCTGATGATGCAGCGCAGCCTTGACCAATTTATTGATCGTCGGTGTCGATACACGCGTGTTGGCTTGCTTGAACAGCATCTGAGCGTGATTGAGAAGGGCTTTCATATTCTTGCCGGTCTGACCGGTGATGAAAGCGATGGGAGCGTAAGCCATGGTTGGGAAATGTTCACGCAAGTAACGCACCCAGCGTTCGGTCGGAACTTCGCGAGCCACTTTATCCCACTTGTTGACCACAAAAATCACCGGCTTAAAATTCTGCTCGATGTAGTGCGCCAACTGCTTATCCACTTTGCTGATCGATTCCATACAGTCGAAGAACAGCAGCGAGACGTCCGCGCGGCGAATACTTCTCTGAGCGCGATGGAAACCGTAGAAATCGATGTCAGTCCGACGACTTTTATTCCGACGCAATCCGGGTGTGTCGATGGCAATGAAGCGATGACCATCAAGGTCAAAGTGCACGTCGACGCTATCGCGGGTCGTACCAGGCACTTCGCTGACAATCATTCGTTCGGCTTGAGCCAGCGTGTTGACGAACGTGCTCTTACCGACATTTCGGCGACCGACGATGGCGATCTTCATGCGCGGCGCGGTCGTCTCCGCCTCGTCAGCTTCCAAGACCGGCATGCGGGTTAAAATTTCATCGAACAGCGTGTCTTTGTTGCGGTTTTGTAAGACGCTGATTGGGATCAACCAACCGCGACCGAGGCGATGGAAGTCGTGCGCGGCATTATCAAGTCCCGGATGGTCGGTTTTATTGGCGAGCAAAAGGACCGGTTTCTCGATCTTTCGCAGCCGCTCCGCGACATGTTCGTCGAGTGGCACGGGGCCGGTTTTGGTGTCGACCACGAACAGGAGCACATCGGCATCTTCAATGGCAACCGTGATTTGGTGTTCGATATCTTTAGTCAGATTGTCGACGTCTTCGATCCCCATCCCGCCGGTATCGACAAGCTCAAAGAACTTGTCATCGTGCTCGATGAGCGTCGTCATGCGGTCG
>JANPLP010000470.1:0-3205 GCA_031426595.1 Planctomycetia bacterium
GCCGGTGGTTTATAGATCGTCAAAGTTGGCGAAGAGACATTACCCAACCGAATAACCGACTTGCCTGCGACTTTGTTCCCTTTTTCGTTTGTCGTGTCCTTCTCTTCACCCTTGGCTGCGATGCGTCCCGGCGGACTTCCAGGCCACAAAGGGGTTGGTCGCAGCACTTCATCCTGCGCCAACAACGCATTCATCGAAACCAAAGAAACCAGCAGATAGAACTGCACCGCCACTGTCGTAAGCTTCATCGTGGTACCTTGAAACAACGTGTTCAAACCGCCTCGAACTCATCAATCCATAGCTTACCAAAATCAGCCCGCTCTTTTTTCCCATTCCCAACCGCTTGCCTCTAGCCGATTGGCCGTACGAATTTGCGGCAGTCGACTGCTTGCGGAATACGGTCGAACTACCCAGCAAGATTTCTGGACTGATAGCACACCGTCAATTCACTTTTAACGACAGATTGTTTCACTCTGTTGGTTGTTGGGGGTTGATTCGGCAACATTAGCGTTTTAGACTCGCGGTGCACCTTGCGGGAGAGCGGTGAATTATCACACGATCCCGGAGTGTGACTTTCTGAAAGTAATGCATCCCACATCTAAGAGTACATGGAGAGACGACGCTCATGAGCAATTACACAAGCTTGCCGAGGACCGGCCGATTCCGATACCTATTCCTCGCAGTTGCGTTGGCCCTGCTTACTGCGCCAACGCTTTCCGCGCAAGCACCCGCGCCTCAGATCGATTCCGGAGCAACAGAGCTAGCGGGGCCTGACGCGAGTTCGGGTTCTGAAACTCACGTCGGTGGTGAAGCCAATTTGAAACTGCCGGACCTCAGTCAAGTTGACTTTGTCGGCGGTGTCTCTGGCCGGACGCTGCTCTTCGGGGGACTGGTTGTCTGCGCGCTGGGACTTGGTTTCGGCTTCAAAATGTATCGGGACTTGCGCAACCTCCCTGCTCACCAGTCGATGCTCGAGATTTCCGATTTGATCTATGAAACTTGCAAAACTTATTTGCAGCGGCAAGGGCTGTTCATCGGACTGCTATGGGTCGGCATTGGAGCAGTGATTGTCTTTTACTATTCGTTTCTGCTGGATTTCGAAAACCAACGCGTGGCCATCATCGTTCTTTTCAGCATCGTCGGCATTCTTGGCAGTTACGGCGTAGCGTGGTTCGGCATTCGCGTGAACACCTTCGCGAACTCGCGTACGGCATTCGCTAGTCTTCGTGGCAGGCCTTACCCAATTTATGAAATTCCACTGAAGGCAGGCATGAGTATTGGCATGATGTTGATCAGTGTGGAATTACTCATCATGCTCATCATCTTGCTGTTCGTACCTGGCGATTACGCTGGACCGTGCTTTATCGGGTTCGCGATTGGTGAAAGTCTGGGCGCTGCGGTGCTCCGAATCGCTGGGGGCATCTTTACCAAGATCGCAGACATCGGCGCCGACTTGATGAAGATTGTGTTCAAGATCAAGGAAGACGATGCGCGGAATCCGGGCGTCATCGCAGATTGTACGGGGGACAATGCCGGCGACTCAGTTGGGCCGAGCGCCGATGGATTCGAGACCTACGGGGTGACAGGCGTCGCGTTGATCGCGTTCATTCTGCTGGGTGTCAATCAGCAAGTCGCTGGCGCAGCTTACGAGACGTTGCAAGTTCAACTGCTGGTATGGATCTTTGTGATGCGGGTGATGATGATCATCGCTTCAGCAGCCGCCTATTACGTTAATGAGCAATGGACTCGTTCGCAGTATGAAAACTCGGAAGAAATGGATTTCGAAGTACCGCTGACTCGCTTGGTTTGGATCACTTCAATCATCTCTGTTTGCATTACGTACCTCGTCTCTTGGGCGGTTGTTCCTAGCCTCGCTGGTGACGATTCGCTCTGGTGGAAACTCTCGACGATTATCTCGTGCGGAACTCTGGCTGGTGCCATCATTCCCGAACTGGTCAAGATATTCACCTCCACTAATTCAAAGCACGTTCGCGAAGTGGTTTCATCATCGGAGCAAGGTGGCGCCTCGCTGAATATTCTGTCAGGCCTGGTGGCTGGGAATTTTTCCTGCTTCTGGCTTGGTCTGAGTATCGTGTCACTAATGGCCATGGCCTATGGAGTGTCGCAAACAGGCTTGGCAGCATTGATGATCGCGCCCGAAGTTTTTGCATTCGGGCTTGTCGCCTTCGGATTTCTTGGAATGGGCCCAGTGACCATTGCGGTCGATTCCTACGGCCCAGTGACCGACAATGCCCAAAGTGTCTATGAGCTCTCGCTGATTGAAGAAGTACCTGCGATCGAGCAGCAGATTAAAAACGAGTTTGGTTTTGAACCGAGATTTGAGCGCGCCAAGCACTTGCTGGAAGAGAACGACGGTGCTGGCAACACATTTAAAGCGACTGCTAAGCCCGTGCTGATCGGCACAGCAGTGGTGGGTGCAACCACGATGATCTTCTCAATCATCATGGGGCTCACCAATGGACTGACTCAAGATCTGCAAAAGCTATCGCTCCTCCACGCACCATTTGTGCTGGGACTCATTAGCGGTGGAGCGATCATTTATTGGTTCACTGGTGCTTCCATCCAAGCAGTCACGACAGGTGCCCATCGCGCAGTCGAGTTTATCAAAGCCAACATCAAGCTTGAGGGGAGCACTCGCGCGTCCGTTGAAGACAGCAAGAAAGTGGTCGCAATTTGCACGCAGTATGCACAAGCCGGGATGTTGAACATTTTCCTAGCGGTGCTCTTCATTACCTTGTCGTTTGCGTTTGTCGAACCTTAATTTTTCATCGGCTACCTTTTATCTATAGCGATCATCGGGCTGTACCAAGCCATCTTCATGGCCAACGCTGGAGGGGCGTGGGACAATGCTAAAAAAATCGTCGAGGTCGAATTGAAAATGAAGGGCACACCCCTTCACGACGCGACTGTTGTCGGGGATACCGTCGGCGATCCATTTAAAGACACGTCGTCTGTGGCCCTCAACCCGGTGATCAAATTCACCACACTCTTTGGTTTGTTGGCGGTCGAACTTGCGGTGAAGCTCAACCATGACCATGGATCGCAACTGACGATTTCACTGGCCTGCGTGTTCCTGGTCGTGGCGCTGTTTTTCGTCCTGCGTTCTTTTTATGGCATGCGCATCAGGACCGCTGCCGTTTAAGGTATCGCCTACTTGCTGACTTGTTCCAAAAGAATTGAAATG
>JANPLP010000471.1:0-3229 GCA_031426595.1 Planctomycetia bacterium
GGATCGTGAACTCCGATCGCAACGAATCTCGCAACTGCACCAGGCGTTGCACTAGCTCGTCCGACTCGAAATCGTCCTCCCAGCCCATATCCTCGAAATTCTCTTCGATCAGTTCCAGCCCCTCATCGATGGCATCGATCGCTCCGTGGGGCGATTGTTCCTCGATGGCACTGAGGGCCGCAGCCTGGGTACGATGGAAAATCACAATCGCCCGATGCTGCTCGTGTTGCAACGTCCATTCTTCGCAGGGTGAGTGATCTTGGCAAAAGTCCATCATCGACAGCGTGTGGTTCGCGTCTTCGACCGCTCGTTCGAAACGTTGCAGCCGCAGCCAAGCCACGCGGCGATGGTAGAACTGTACAAACTCGCGATCGATTTCCATGCAAGTAGCTTCGTCCAGCTCAAATTCTGGCGACAGCGTTTCGGCGTGCAGCAGGCTATCCAGCAGCGTAGGAAAACCTTCGGGACGATGCCCATCTGGCCGACCAGTCGTTTCCAGTTGCAGAATCCCGAGGTCGACGCGCATTTGAATCACATCTCGTCCGTCAGCTCCTTTGAGCAACCGAACGCAGTTGGATTCTGGGTCAAACCGCCACTGCTTTAATTGGTAATCGAGATGCTCATCGTTCATTATTCGCCCCTTAGTAAAGCCCGCTTCTGACACCGACAAGTATAGCAATAGAGCGAATCGAGAAAAGTTCTTACACCCTCACGATGTTCAGTTTCAGGTTGAGTCGCCACGCATATACCGCTGTGCGTAACGATTGGGCCGTCCTTTCGACGGTTTTCGACATTTGCTGCTGGGCGGACGCGAGCAGCCAAAACAGTCATTCGCGGCAGCGCGAAAGCTAGATTGACGCGAAACCCAGTTTGGCTCGAAAACCAGATTGGTGGGAAAGAGAATTCTGGCCGCGTTTTGTCCAGCCGTTTTTCTAGCAGCGAAACAATAAATAGCTGTTCGAACAACTGTTGTCTTGACGAATAACCTAGACTAGAGGTAAATTGGAAGGCATGAACACCAGCGAAGCATTGCAGATTGATCGGCGGCCCAAGTTCGATTCGCTTCAACAAGAAGCGTTTTTGGAACTGTGGCGAAGCTATGACTGCTTGAAAGCAGAGGAGGATTTGGTGTTCGACGAATTCGCGATCTCTTCGCAGCAATACAACGCGCTGCGATTGCTGAAAGCGGCTTCGCCCGAGTCGATGGCCGTTTCCGCGCTTGGGCAGCGAATGATTACTCGGGCGCCGGATATGACTCGGATGCTAGACCGATTGGCAGACCGCGATTTGATTGTCAGAGTGCGGCGGGATGATAACCGGCGAGTGGTCGAGGTAACGATCACGGAAGCTGGTAAAGCATTGCTACAGCAGATTGCGGAACCGATCAAGGCTTGCCACCAGCGTCAGCTTGGTCATTTGCCGGAGCCACAGTTGCGGCAGTTGATCGAGTTGCTACGAGCGGCCCGCCAGCCTCATACGAGCGATTAATTGTCCAATTCAAAAGTTTTAGCCAGATAACCGTTAGCTGTGTGACATAAGCCAATATACGTTTCCCTATCAGTAACGTGCCCCACTCAGTAAGAGGAACCGACCGATGATTACCCAGATGAATTCGAGCGATGTGATTGTGGTTGGTGGCGGACCGGCAGGAGCGACCACTGCAACTCTGGTGGCTCAGCAAGGTTACAGTGTCACGCTATTCGAACGCGAGCGGTTCCCTCGATACCACATCGGCGAGTCATTGATTCCTGAGACTTTCTGGGTCCTCGAGCGGCTGAAAATGATCGATAAGCTGCGTCAAAGCCGCTTTGTGCAAAAGCACAGCGTGCAGTTCATTACCGATCGAGGGATGTTGTCCGAGCCATTTTACTTCGCTGATAACAAGCCGCATGAGTCGTCGCAAACTTGGCAGGTTCTACGCAGCGAATTTGACCAAATGATGCTCGAGAATGCCGCTGAGCAAGGTGTGATGGTCCACGAAGGAACACGCGTGCTCGAGGTGTTGTTCGACGGTGCACGGGCGATCGGTGTGCGTGTTCAAGATGAAGAGGGAAATCAGCGAGAGGTCTATGCGAGTGTCGTGGTCGATGCTGCGGGACAAAGCAATTTGCTGATGGACCGACTGGGGCTGCGTCAGTGGGATCCAGAACTGAAAAAGGCTGCCATCTGGACGTATTACAAGGGGGCTCAGCGCGATGCCGGCCGCGATGAAGGAGCCACTTTGGTTATGCAGTTGGAGGAGAAAAAAGGATGGTTCTGGTACATTCCGCTGCAAGATGACACGGTCAGCGTCGGAGTGGTTGCGGATTTCGATTACTTGTTCAATGGCCGCGGAACAAAGGATCTCGAAACGATTTTCTTGCAGGAAGTAGATCGTTGCCCCGGCTTGATTCCCAAGGTCGCCAATGCCCAGCGCGTCGCTCCCGTGAAAGCTGCGAAGGAGTATTCTTACAAGTCAACGCAAGTGGCTGGTGACGGCTGGGTCATGGTCGGCGATGCATTCGGGTTCTTGGATCCGCTTTATTCATCCGGAATCTTGTTAGCCTTCAAGTCGGGAGCACTCGCCGCGGATGCGATCTGCGACGGCCTCCGCGCCAACGACACCTCAGCGACTCGACTCGGGGCGTGGGGCGAGGATTACATCAAGGGGATGGAGAGAATGCGCCGTTTGGTGTGCGAGTTCTATGACGGGTTGAGTTTCGGAAAGTTAGTGAAGCGTCATCCGCATCTGAAAGGCACCATCACAGATATGCTCATCGGTGATATCTTCCGCGAAGAGGTAGATGTCATCGTCGCGCCCATGGACGAACTGCGCGCCGAACGCCACGCTGAAATGCAACCCAGTTCCACACAGGGCTGAGCGATCACGCATTCGATAGATTTCGCGCAACGGTTAGATTCACAGGACGAGGCGTTTAAGCCCGTCCTTCAATCGAGTGACATTAAAGTTGATGAGCAAGCCAGTGCTTTGTCCAGCTTAAATTTTAGGGCTGATCTTATTTGGGTGGCACGCCCTGAGGCTTTGCGAAGCGCGTGATCTGAGCGACCTTAGCCACGCCGTTCGCAGTCCCTCAGGGCGTGCCACCCCAAAATTTAAGACCCGCGCCCGCGTCCTCGTCGACGTCGTCGTCGTCCTCGTCTACGAGCGATCAGCTGCAGCTCGACGCGAAGCTCGTTGGCGCCGTTGCGAGCTCGTCGCGCGCGCCGCACGCGTCTGGCTCCAAGTCGG
>JANPLP010000472.1:0-10557 GCA_031426595.1 Planctomycetia bacterium
CTCGTCTCGCTCGGCGCAGCGCTGTTTGTTCTAGTCCCGCAGCAATCCGGGATGGCCGACAGCGATATCAGCCGAATTATCCAAGGCGTGGTTGCTGGAATTGGGTTTTTAGGAGCCGGCGCGATCGTGAAAGGAAGCAAAGAGGCGGACGTCCAGGGGCTGACCACGGCAGCGAGCATCTGGTTGACCGCTGCGATCGGCATCGCCGCTGGGCTCGGCCGAGAAGCCTCAGCGATTCTCGGTACCGTACTCGCTTTCGGGATCCTGTCCACGCTAAGCAGCTTTAGTCATCGAGTCAAAAACGATCGGACGGTTGAGAAAACTGAAGACAAAATGGACGATGAAGTGAGTACGGTGAATGCGAAAAACGCCCCGCGCTGAATCCCGCTGAATCCCGCTGTCGCAGATCACAACCGCCATCCACCTTATGGCCTTGGCATCAACGCGTCGAAACCATGCTGACTAATTTTCAGCTCAGCTTGGCCATCCGTCGAGACACGCGAAACCATTCGAACTTGAAAATCAGCCCGTTTCTTAGCTAGCTTCATCCCCGCTTCGTGCCCCATCACACAGATAGTTGTGTCAGCCACATCAGCGGTCATCGAATCGCGCGCGACCACTGTCACCATACTCGGCCCCTCAACTCCAATCCCAGTTCGCGGATCCAGTACATGGCTCCGGCGCACTCCATCCACCTCCATATATTGGTGCAAGTCACCTGAGCTTGAGACGGCCGCATTTGCCAAGAGCATCCGTGTCGGTTCGTCACTCGCTTCATCGATGTTAGCAATCTCGATCCGCCATCCCTCCCGCCCCGGCGGCGCATCCCCAAGCCGCAAATCACCGCCGGCTCGCACCATCGAACTTGGTAACCCGCTCGCCAGCAAGCGCTGATAAGCTCGCTCGATGATATAGCCCTTCGCAATCGCGCCGAAGTCGAGCCGCAGGTTGGCGAGCTTGATTCGAATGGCTTTCGAGTCGGCATCCAGCTCCACATGTTTCCAGCCGCAACTTTTCAGCGCCTGCTCAATATCGCCTCGATCTGGAATGCGTTTCACTCTTCGCGCCTTGCGCCACAGAATCGAAAGCTGCCCCACGCTCGCGTCAAACGCTCCGTCGCTGAGCCGATTCCATTCATCCGAAGCACGGAGGACTTCCCACATTTCCGGCGAGACCTGCTGCCAAGTGTTGACCTTTTCCTCGCGGGTCAACTGCCGCGTTTCGCTTTCCTCGTCGTAGTCCGTGAAAATTTTCTCCAGTCGATCGACTTCCTCGCGCGCCTTTTTGAATGACTCCTCCACCAACTTTTCATCAGCAGAAAATGTTTTGAACGAGACCAACGTTCCCATCGAAGGGAACGTAACTTCGTATCCAGACGCCGGTTCGACTTCCTGACCAAAGAGGCCCGATGACTGAAAGGCAATGCAAACTGCCACGATAAAAAAATGCACCCATTCGATTTTCATCATCGTCCCGCCCAAGCCCACCCACGAGAATCGCGACTGCCACGAATCGAAAGCAATTCGGCCCAATCTGAAATCTGCAGCCACACGTATTCTATTTTAGTCTCCACATTGCCTCCTAGCACGACCCACGTGCTCCCCCCGCACATCAGCCACCTGTTCTATCAACGTTCTGTGACTATAAAACTCGCCAAGCGTCTACAAAACTATCCGAAGAAATAAGCGCTAGCGGTTGGCTGCTTTCGGCGGCTTCAAGGTTGCCACGGAAACGTCCACCGTCTTTGACTCGACGATGCGCGCACGTCGGTTTGAAATGCTCCGCCCGTCCGCTCGCGTCTCCTCCGTCTCCCAATCACCACCCGTGATCTTAAAGAGCAGCTCGCCTTTCGGAATCAGTGCCTCGCCCCGCCATGTTCCATCCGCTTGGCGCTCCAGCTTTAACATCTTGGCTTTCCAGCTCCCCAGACTCGTCACATTGCCAGCCACATAGAGCGCCGGAACTCCATCGGGAATCTTATCGCAACGAATGCGGAACGTAACTTTTACCAGCCGCTTGGATTCCAAAACACGCGCCTGTTCACCCCGTCCAAGTTGATCCAGGAGATTCATCGCGCGCTCAAAAGCAACAATAGACTCCGGTTCGCGTGTTTGCCAATCCTCCACGACACGGTACGCGAGATCCCAGCGATCCTTCTTGGTCAATGCTTCCACCACTGCCAAGTAATCCCCCTCTGACATTGTGCTTGAACGATCCGAGGCGATTGCTTGATAGTCCTCCCAGGAAAACTCCGCAGTGGATTCCGTTGCTAAATTTATCATTAGGGTCACTGACTCTGAACGAGTACCGTACATTGCGTCCATGGACGTGACATCGGTTCCAGTCGGTGCAGTGACTCCCGGCTTGAATTCGTCCATACCTACCGAGTAAAGAGACCTCTTGCCACGTATCAGGATCTGGTCGCCTACAACCACCGGAGCGCTCCATACTCGATCGCGTATTCGAGCGTTCCCAGCAATCAACGTGGGCTTCTCATTTTCAAGTTTCATTAGCCCCAAAAAACCGTCTCCGCGAGCAACCAGAAAACTTTCTTTTAAATCAGTCACGTTGCAGTCTGTCCATCCGCGGATTTGCGAAACGATCTCGCCCGTTGCCCAATCGAGCACTACCAAAGTCTTGCCGGCAAAGCCAACGACACGTTCGGGGTATGAACGCGGCTGCATCCAATTGCAATAAAAAGGTTGCGGGCGGCTCATCTTCCATACTTCAATGATGCTGACCTGGTCGGGAGTAGAAGTGTCGATTGATAGAAGCGCCGCGCCTCCTATACCTTGGCCACCCACGAGCAGCTTTCCTGGTGCCACGCACAGCGGAGTTACAGCGTTTGTAAGCTGAACCTTTGGAAGGGGATATTTCCAATGAACTGAGCCATCCGTAGGTTCGATCCCAATCAATTCGTCTTGGCCCAAGTAAACCAATTCCTGCTTTCCATTAGCTGCCAGAAAAGGGGCAAACGAACTGTAGGATGCCCCACCCATGCCACACGTCCACCGCACCTTTCCTGAAGCGATGTCAAAACTTATTAACAATGCCTTGGCCCCACCACACGCGACGATAACCTGCGTGCCATCACTCCAGGGCGACGTCGCGGCGCCGTACTGCAACGGCTCTGCAGCAAAGTCCCGTACGAGATCAACTTTCCAGATCAGGCTACCGCTAGCGACATCGACGCAGTGAACGGATGAGCCGTAGCCAACCGTGATGAGACGATCGGCAGCAATGACGGGCGTTGCCAAAGGGCGAACCGGGTAGCGACTACTGATGTCTTGCGAGGGGTAGCTCGTTTCGGGAAGAAGTGTCGACCAAAGCCGTTCACCGGAAGTCAGGTCCAAAGCAGTGATTCTATGCGCCTCTTCCCCCGCATCTGTGAAGTCGAGCGATGTCACGAAAAGTCGGTTGCCGCTAACAACTGTCTCACTATCGGAGGCTGCCAGCGGGACTTCCCATCGTGGAGCTTGGATAGACTTCGAATTTGTCTTGATTTCCGCGTGATGGTTACCCGTTGGGCCGCCGCGTTGCGGCCATTGTCCGTTAGCTGTGACATTGGCCCAACTCAGAAAGAAAACCAACATGAGCCAATGCAAATTTTTCATCATCGCTGCACCTCATTTCCTGGCTGTCGTTCTACTAAGGGTTAAGCAATATAGCGATCCCCACAAGTGCCTGCGGAAAGCGAAGCCATTCACACGAAAACCGCTGAAAACCGCTTTTGAACAGGCTCCGAGTTCCATAGCGAACCGCTTTCTGGTACTTTCTAAAGCTCTCAAAAACCGGCGTTGATTTCACGTTCCCATCTGTTTTAAGTGAGCGGTTTCCAATGGGTATCTTGGAGTGGCTAAAGGGCAGATTCTCGAATCGGGCCAAGCACCTTAGTTTCTACCGCAACGGAATGTTGAAAGCTCAAAAAGGCGACTTCGCTGGGGCGATCCTTGATTACACCGCCGCGATTGACGCCGCTGGAATCCCCAATGATGTGCTTGGCATGGCGCTCTACAATCGGGCACTTGCTTACTCCGCCAAGCAGGAAAGTGAAAAAGCTGCCGACGATCTCGCGAAGGTGCTTGTCATTCCCGGCCTGCCCGAAAACATAAAACTCGCCGCAAGTCAACGCAAAGAACGCATCAGGCGTAGAGAAGCGTAAAAGGCCACCCAAGACCACGAAGTGCCCGGACGCACCGTTAAATTCGCAAGGCTCAGGCTCAGCTCCGCAGACACACTGAGCCCGGCGCTCGTAACCAAGGCCGCTAGAAAACATGCCTTGAGGAGAATTCTAAAGGCAGCTCTTGATCGCAAACTCCCTGGTTCTGAGTCCCGAAGTCGCGCTAATGTTGCGTCAGAAGTTGGTGGCGGAGGGCACATCTCGTTTCCAGCAACACTAGCACCATCGTCTTACGGATCCATTCCGTAGTCATCTAATTAGTCGCTCGAAAATAAGGCGGATTGCATTCTTCGCTCGAGATTGTAAGGCACTAACGTGGTTAGCCAACCAGTAGTCATCTGTTTACCATGTTCCTTTAGACCCTCCGTTGCGTAGCGTATGTCACATCAAAGCGATTCATGGTAGTAACCACAAACCTATTTAAAATTTCGGTGTTGCGAAGTAAAACGGCGGGCGGCCCCCCATTCAATTTTGGGGAATTAGAAGCATGCTCATTGAGCAGTGATACGTCGGAAAATAGGGAACGTTATGTCAGCTTTCAGAACCGCAGTTGATTTCACCGCTCTGATTGAAGAAGTAGCATTGACATACGGTCAACTCTCAAAGTCAGACCAAGAATTTATTCATGCCTCATGCGCGAAGGCGTGTGAAACTGACTGGCGAACGGTATCCGGCATCTGCGATGGTCCAAACGCTGAAAACGCCGACCGCTCCATTCGATTCATTTTGCCACTATCATTTTTGGAATGCTGCCGACTGTTTTCGGATATAGAAAACGATGTATTTAATTTATCTATCGGGGAGATCTTCGAATTCGTGTCCATTTACGGGCCTCTGATGAAAATACTCAGCACTGCGAATCCTGAAATAGCGAGAATGTCTACTGACGGATTAATGCCGGTCGCGGTAGTGGCCAAACTTACCGCACGATACAACGTTCAACCTTTCGCGGGCGTCGTGATTTGTGCAACCATCGACGCAATTTCGGGCTCGTGCTATTTCCCCCGATTTCGAAAGTGCTTAACCGATGCCTGCAGGAAAATCGCGGAAAATGACAGTACTTCCCCCGCAGAAGAGAAGCTGTTAAACGAGATAAATCGTGCAGCGAACATGGTGTACAACGAAGTCTTCAGCGGCGTCGCGCAACAAGATCGCGCAGTAAGTATCGAGACGCACAGAACCGACCAAATGGATACAGGTAACAAGACGGACATTGACGTTGCACGCGACGAACTTGAAAGCATGATTGGTTTACATGAAGTAAAGCTACAGATCAAACAGTTACTGGCCTTCCTAATCGTTCAAAATAAACGCCGCGCAAAGCAACTTGCTGTTGCACATCAAACCTTGCATTTCGTTTTTACGGGTAATCCCGGTACGGGAAAGACAACCGTAGCGCGCTTGCTCGCAAAGATCTTGTGCAATTTGGGGTGATAAAGAAAGCGGAAGTGGTTGAATGCGGAAGATCTGACCTCGTAGGAGGCTATGTCGGGCAAACGGCTATAAAAACCGCCGAGGTTGTCGACAAAGCGATCGGTGGCCTTTTGTTTATCGACGAAGCTTACACGTTATCACGAAACGAATTTGGGAACGACTTCGGTCATGAAGCGATTGATACGTTGCTTAAGAAAATGGAGGATCATCGGGACGAACTTGTGGTTGTTGTCGCGGGTTACCCGCAATTGATGGGCGATTTTTTGCAACTCAATCCTGGACTTAAAAGTCGGTTCACAAAGTTCATCTTTTTCTCGGACTATAGCCCAGAAGAGCTCTGCAGGATTTTCTCGATGCTGTGTATAAAGAATGAGTACACGATCTCGATGGACGCAAAAGTTAGGTTGTCGCTACTCTTTTCTTGCCTGTCGCGAAAGAAAGGTCCTGACTTCGGAAACGGTCGGCTGGTGCGAAACATATTCGAAGACACCATAAGTCGGCAAGCAATGCGTTTAGCGTACAAAGAGCAAGGAATTGATGAAGCTCTAGAGGCCATCGAGGCGGCTGATATTGGTCTAGAACAAGCGCCAGAGATTGATAGGCTGCTTCAAAACGCTAGCACCATATGCCTTGCTGCCGTTTGCCCTAAATGCGCAAAAGTTTTTAAAGCACGGAAAGAGCATATCGAGAAGAAAGTCGTGTGCAACGCGTGTAAAAGTGAATTCACTTGTACTTGGGAGAGTATTCATCCTTCAACATTTGATCTGCCCAAGCATTTTACCGTGACTGACCAACCCACCTGACTCTACTGCGCACCGCAGGTAACGACTACGTGCCCGCGAACTGGATTCAGGCAGGTGGGGTAGCCCTTTAGCCAAACCCGGGTTTGGGGCTTCCATCGGCGATTGTATTCGATGGGGATTGGGGATTTCTCCTGTTTGCTTGGCTTCGCATGAATTGAATGTGTTGCAATCGCTGCCTGACACAATCGGCAATCGCCTGCGTTTTTAATATGGAATCCAGAATCCCAAGTCTCACCCCTTTGAGAACCTGCCCGCTATCGTAACCAACATCAACATTGACCTCGCACAATTCCGGCAGCGACTACTGCTACGTGAGGCACAAACAAATTGAAATAAATAGGCTTGGTCGCGCATGCATCGAGTTTCTTCACCGGTTCGGTACTGGCAGTTATCTCGGCATACCAGTTTGCAGTTCGAAAACCATATCCCAAAGGCGATCGATTTCGCCACGCTCGATCACTTCGATCGGCTTTAGTCCACCGAATGCATCATTAGGCTCTTGAAACCAAGCGCCGATTGCACTTGATTCTACCAACTCGCTTAAAGCCTCCCATAATCGATAAACCTCATTGTACGGGCGCTTCAGTTTATCAGGAGTTTCTGCACCCGATTCAACTTTAGCGATAGTACGTTCCGCTACGTTGACTATTCGTCCAAAGATGGGGCGAGTCATTCCAAGGGAATGCCGCAATTCGAGCTTTTTCGATCGCCCAACTTCAATCAAACCTGAACCCTTGAGCCCGCCGGATTTTTCGACCGCACTTTCAGTGACGGTTACGAAGCGTTCTTTTGGGTCGCGTACTGTTGCACGCGATTGGCGATTAGCACGGTACTGAGCACTTCCCGATTCTGACTTTTTTTGAAGTTCAGCAGTTTGTCGGGCTACCGTGTGCGAACGTCCAGTTTTCTTCCTTGGTTTCCCCGTTCCCAAAACGATTCGCCGCGCGCGCAGAGAGTCAATAACTTCTCTTTTATTGGATAGCGATCCGGCTTCCTCCATAACGAGCGCCTTTGCACGAATAGAACGTACCGATTTCTTGCTGGACTTTTTCGTTTTGGTTACCATATTGCAAACCTCGTGCTTTATCTTAACAGTCAAAGCACGAATGGCAAGCCTTTAGACCTGCATTTGTGCATGTCTAAGTGCATTCGCTAGCCTGGAAGGTCAGCCGCGCCGAGTATTTCGATTGTGCTTGTTGCCTTCAGGTTTTCCTGGAAAATCACGATGTTTCTGCTTTTCTTGGCTACGGCTGAAGGAGCAATCAGCGCTTCGAACCCTGCCAACACGGCCCCGCGCCCGATCGCCTGCGTCCAAGATTCTTCCCCCGCGTCCTGCAATGCTCTCCAATTCTCGTTGACCAAATCCTCCTTGCTGAAGCCGATTGATTTAAGCGTCGATGGTTTTGTAAGGTCGAGAACTTTTTCAAATCGTGCCCGTGCGCCAGCAGTTGCCCGAATCTGCATGTCAACCGTTGCAAAACCATACGACTTAAAGCCTTGGTAGGCCTCCGCAATCGCAGTGTGGATATCCAGCGCAGCGTAGATGGCCAAAATGCCTTTTCGATTCCAGCGCCCTCCAGCCTTTGCCGCGCCAGTCCCAGAGTAAAAGTCGGTCTTGGTGGCATAACGCATCGCAACGCAACGCAAAACCACCCCCTCAAAACCTTTGGCCCGCGGATACAGTGAGGCGATGCTTGCGAACAGTTCGATGACTTCGGGTGGATCGGGCACGGTCAACCGCTTTGGACTCATGCGACCTCCGTTTCGGATTTCGACATTGATCATGTTTGCAATTTCTCCGGTCTGCACTTGAAATATCGTCGGCACCTGCACGACGCTGCGAAACCTAACACAACTGCCTGCCGATGTGCAAACTGACCGATATGAGTCGCGCAATTGCGTACTTCCCAGGGAAAACGTGCACTTTCACGTTTTTACCGAACTATTTGACAAGTCACTTGCAAATACGCTATGGCGCCCAAAGCTAATCCGCGTAGAAACGAAAAAAGGTCGGCAAGCTGCCGACCATTCAAGGGTATCTCAATATTTGCCGACGATGGTTAACCAATCAAGGCAGCGAGCTCAACGCCTTTTTGCTGGGAGACATTACTTCCGGCTCTACTGGATTTAGGATCGGTACTACCGAAAATGGGCAAAAGGAATGAAGCCCGCTAACAACGTCTCAGGTATCAGTTTTCTCAACGATTCCCTGGGTTTTTCAAGTAGCGGCGGAGGGATTCGAACCCCCGACACGCGGATTATGATTCCGCTGCTCTAACCAACTGAGCTACGCCGCCGGATGTGAATTTCAGGACCTGTGGGAACGTATTCCTGGGCCTTTCGAACGACCAATTGGAATCTGGCAGTCAGAAGACTGGGATTCGAAGCGGGTGCGATCGATGAAGGAAGGATTCTAGCAACTGGGCGGGGATTCAGCCAGGGAAGCCAAGACGAGATTTTTGCGAAACTGAGGCGGGGGGAAATGGGGCTGCGTTGTACTGGGATGCTGGTGAAACTGGGGAGTGGTTTCTGAGGTCGCTGGCAAACACAAAAAGGCGGTCAGTTGTGCCTCCCTGGCAAACTGACCGCCCTTTGCTTAACTCCACCAGATCATCCGGTCGGGCGGAAGGTCTTCGACTTTGGTTTCAGGCACTAAACTGGCATCAGAGGAAGACTTTCATATCTGTCTGATGCCAGAGTCGAGTAGTACCTTGACTTAGCTGGCGGCTAATTGACTAGCAACCGCAACCGCTGGTGCAACCGCTCGAGCAACCGCAACCGCCGTTGTTGGAACCGATGCTGCCGATTCGGCTGAAGATGCGGCGGAGCAGACCAGTGCGTGGAGCTGCTGATTCGCAGCAATCGTTGCATACTGGAGCTGGGCAGCAAACTTCAACTGGAACTTGTTCGCAGACAACTGTTGGGACGCAAACGGTTACTTCGTATGGAACACATACTGGAACTCGCTTGCAAACCTTGATCGTCTTTTGCTCACATACTGGAACGCAAACTGTGTAAGGCACTTGCTTGCATACGTTTTCGCAGGTGAAGCTGCAAACGGTGTAAGTTTGTGTCTTGCATTCTGGAACCATTGTGCAAGTTGTGTAGCAAACGTCTTTAGTACGTTGTTCGCAAACCATGTTGCAAACTTTGTAGCAAACGGTCTTCGTGCGGCATTCAGGAACCATCTTGCAGGTTGTGTAAGTGCAAACTTTGCTCTTTGGCTCGCATACCATACGGCAGGTCGTATAGGTGCAAGTCTTGCTGCGGCACTCAGGAACCATCTTGCAAGTTGTATAGGTGCAAACCTTGCTCTTTGGCTCGCATACTGTGTTGCAAACCTTGTAGCAAACTGTCTTGCTGTGGCATTCTGGAACCATTTTGCAAGTGGTGTGCTGTACAGTCTTTGTACGGCATTCTGGAACCATCTTGCAAACAGTGTAAGGAACGCACTCAGTTACACAGCTCTTTTCGTAACGAACGCAGTTGATGGTCTTGGTTTCGCAGGATGGAACCCAAACCTTCTTGCAGATCGTCTTCGGTGGGCATTGTACGCACTCTACGCGGCATGCACCTGGGGTGTATACGCACTTGCATGTGCAAGGATCGTATGCCCAAGAACCTGGCTCACGTACAGTCTTGCGAACAACTGGACCAGCAACTTCTTCGGTAACCGTCGACCAGCTTCCGCCGTTGACAGTGATTTCCTTGGTGTAGTTAACTGGAGTTGTAACAGTCTTCACAACGTTACGTGTGCGTTGTTCTTGAACTGGAACCATGACCGTGTAGTTGACTACATGCTCATGAGTTTCTTGAACAGGCTTCATAACGGTGTAGTTAACAACTTTTTCGCGGTTTTCCCACACTTGTCGTTGAACTGTGTAGTTGATGACCTTTTCACAGGTCTCGTACACAGGCTTCATGACGGTGTAGTTAATTACCTTTTCGTGTGTTTCGTACACGGGTCGTTGAACTGTGTAGTTGATGACCTTTTCACAGGTCTGGTACACAGGCTTCATGACAGTGTAGTTAATTTCACGTGTGCGAGTCTCATACACAGGACGTTGTACGTTGTACGTAATCGTCTTGGTGTGAGTCTGATGCACTGGGCGCATGACTGTGTAGTTACGAGTCTTGGTC
>JANPLP010000473.1:0-5318 GCA_031426595.1 Planctomycetia bacterium
TTGAACGTAGCCCCACGATAGAGTCCGAATTCTTCGTGCCAAGTTTTCGGAGTAATCACGCGTTCGGTCACAATCCGCTCGCGGACATCCCCAAGTCCCTCGAGCGCTAGCTGGTTAAGAGCCAATTCGCGATACTGAGCACAAGTCGCCTGATCCCAAGTCACGTTCTGGTGAGCATGCGGAACTGGGACCAGCACATACAAAGTGCTGTGACCTGCGGGTGCCATCGAATCGTCTGTCACGCACGCATTCTGCACATAGAAGCTCGGCTTGTCGGGCAGTTGAAAATCTTGCTCGATCTGTCGCAAGTTGCGTTCGTAATCAGCGGTAATATGGATTGTATGATGCGGCAGCTCTTCGTAGCGCCCTCGAATCCCCAGATACAACATAAACGTCGAGCAGGAAAAACGCTTAGTAGCGATCTTCTTATCCGTCCAGCGCCTACGCATCGCATCCGGAACCAACTGCCGCATGGCCTCCGCGAAGTCAGCATTGATAACGACGGCATCGCATTCGTATCGTCCTTTGGTAGTAACGACTGCCTTCGGTCGCTTGCCATCAAACTCAAAGCCCGTGACCGCTTCGCTCAGGTGAATATCAGCTCCCAACTCGCTAGCGATCTCCCCCATTCGCTGGCTAACTTGGCCGCACCCACCCCGCGGATGAAATACTCCGTGTTCGTATTCAAGGTACGATAAAATTGAAAAGAGGCTTGGGCAGCGCATAGGCGACATGCCGAGGTACTTAGACTGAAATGAAAACGCGATTGCCAAGCGAGGATCTTTAAAGTAGCTATTAAGTTCGCTTGCCAGTGAACGCCACGGCTTTAAACTCGGCAGCGCTTTGAGCACACCTGGCGAAAGCAAATCGAGCGGGCTATTGAACGCAGATTCGAGAACCATGCGAAACTTATCCAGCTTAGCTCTATTGTCTTTGATGTAGCGCGTGATGGCTCCTCGATCCCCCGGGGATAGCACCGCGATCTGTTCCTCCATGGACTCCAAATTTGGAGTTGCATCCAATCGGCCCCCTGCACCAAAACTGATTCGGTATTGCGGGTCGAGCCTAGTCATGGGGACTTCTTGCATGAGGTCCCGACCAACCGAAGCGAAAATTTCAGAAAGCACGCGCGGATAAAGAAAAAACGTCGGCCCAATATCGAACTTGAAACCCTCTTGGGTAAAGGTCGCTGTCCGGCCACCCAACCAACTCTGCTTCTCAAGCACGGTGACGCGGACGCCTTCATGCGCTAACTGCATGGCCGTTGCCAGCCCCCCCGGTCCCGCGCCGACGATTACTACATGCTTACTTGCATTGTTCTTGTTTGAATTGCTCCGCGCAATCATCGTTCCCCCGGTTGAGTACAATCCCTAAACGTCTAACGCGCTACCCAAGTCAGCGAATTTTCGAACTGAGCTCGTCCTGGGTCCGTCACGACACACTCTTGCATACAATTAGGTCGGGAACAAATGATTTTTGGAGTCCCGAACTCAATGAACATCGATCCGAATCGGCAATTGACCAACTCCCCGTTGGCTGCATCCCGAAATCTTGACCGTGGTTATCGGCTACTCTAGCGAGTACGGCAAGAGCCCTTACAAGTTGTTACACTGGTGCAACGCTGGACCGGGTTAGTCATCGAAGAGAAGTGATAGGATGCAAATGCAGCTTTCTAAAGTACTTTTTCTATGGGCCGTTACTCTCGGGTGTTGTCCGTTCGCACATGGGGCGCCGCCCGCTGAAACGAAACTGAACGTCGTCTTCATTCTCGCTGACGATCTCGGCTGGGGAGAGCTCGGATGTTACGGGCAGACGAAGATCCCCACGCCCAACATCGACCAACTGGCCCGCGAAGGAATGCGATTCACGCAGCATTACTCCGGTGCACCCGTTTGTGCTCCCTCGCGTTGTGTGCTGATGACCGGCAAGCACTTGGGACATGCCGAAGTTCGTGGAAACATGCAAGCCAAAGTCCACTTCCCGCAGTATACGGAAGGCCAAATTCCGCTGTCGGAAAGTGCCGTCACGCTGGCGCAAGTTTTCCAGCGAGCGGGTTATGCTACTGGCGCGATGGGCAAATGGGGGCTCGGGCCAGTGGGCAGTACCGGTGAGCCCAGCCGCAAAGGGTTCGATCTATTCTTCGGGTACAACTGCCAAGCGGTCGCGCACAGCTATTTTCCCAAGTACTTGTGGCGCAATGCTGAGCAAGTACCCACAAACGCGCGACCCATCCCCGGAGCAAAGAAGCAATTGGATGGCGCAGTAAAACTTGAGGACTGGCAATCCGAGCTCTACGCGCCGAAGCTAATGATCGCTGAGGCAGAAAAGTTTATCGCGGAGAACAGCGCACAGCCGTTCTTTCTTTACTTGCCCTTCATCGAACCTCACGTCGCCATGCATCCGCCATCCGAATCCGTCGACCGCTTCCCGACTGAATGGGACTCGGAACCTTATCGCGGTCAGTGCGGTTACCTACCCCATCCACGGCCTCGCGCCGGCTACGCAGCCATGATTTCGGATCTCGACAGTTACGTGGGACGAATCATGAAATCGCTGTCGGAAGCGGGTGTGGCAGATCGCACGCTGATTGTTTTTTCCAGCGATAACGGGACCACTCACCCCGGCCAGCCTGATACGCACTTTCATATTGGCGGCGTCGACGCCAAGTTCTTCAACAGCACGGCGGGTCTGCGAGGTTACAAAGGGAGTGTTTACGAGGGTGGCATCCGCGTCCCGTTAATTGCGCGCCTGCCCGGCCGCATACAACCCAACTCTGTGAACTCAACTCCCAGCTATTTTGCCGATTGGTTTCCAACACTCTGCGACGCAGTCAATCTGGACAAACCCTCGGACTTGGATGGCGAGAGCCTTTGGACGAAGATGACAAACAGTCCCACAGCTTCTGCGACTGCTGAAATTGCACCTCGCAAACCAATGCTGTGGATATTTCCTGAATACGGTGGACAAGTAGCAGTCCGCGTCGGAAATCTAAAAGCGGTCAGGCAGAATTTGAAGACAAAATCGCCGGGACCTTGGCAAGTCTACGATATCGAACACGATCCCAACGAGACACGCGACCTAGTCGAGTCTCAGGCTGAGTTCATTGAACAAGTCGAAACGCTTTTGCGGCGAGACGTAAGCGATAACAAAAACTTCCCTTTAGTCATTCCAGGAGTGAACAATTGAGAAGCCTTAGTTGTTCGCGCGGCGACGACGCGGAGCACCTTCAGCATCATTTATAGGTCCAGACATCGGGGGCGTTTCATAAAACTGGCCATCATCGACCATCCGAGGATCGCCGGTCATCGTTAGTTCATTGAGTAAACGGCTTTCCAGCGAGGCACGCACAGTAGCATATGCTGGTTCAAGCGCGACATTTTTCGTTTGATGGGGATCCGACCGTAAATCGTACAGTTCCTCTCGAGGACGTTTTCCATAGACCCAGTCAAAATGCGATTTCCAGGCTGGGTCGTTTCGAACACCTACCAGCCATGCTTTCGTCGGTCCTGCGTCTTCATCCGGAAGCGATGCTCGCGTCTCTTCTGTCAATTCCTCAGTCGTCGGCGGCGTGTCGCTATCGAGACCGTAAGGATCGCCCAGCGGCCAGCGATCAGGACGAAAGTTGATTATGTAAAGGTGATCGGCCGTTCGAATCGCTCGTTGTGGATAGGGCATGAAATCGGCGCGAGCATTTTCGACATGCCTTTCGCGGCCGATGAACACGGCGGTCCGAGTCGGATCGACCTGACCGGATTTATCCGACTGAAGCACGTTCAACAAACTCCGTCCAGTCATGCGTTCGGGTACCGGTAGTCCAGCCGCTTCTAAAAAGGTCGGCGCAAGATCCGTGAGGCTTACTAGGTCATCCACCACACGACCACCTTTGGCCCCTCCCCAGCGAATGGCTAGCGACACGCTTGAACCGAAGTCATACAAATTGCATTTGCCGTGGGGGAAACCTGGTGCTCCATGGTCGCCGCTCACCACCACCAACGTATTGTCCAACTCGCCAATCTCTTCCAACCGCTTGAGATGCAGCCCAAGCGCGGTATCGAAAGCGGCAATCTCCCCGAAGTAATCCGCCAAGTCCTCCCGCACTTCGGGTACATCGGGCAAAAATGACGGCAATTTCCCCTTCAACTGCTCGCCGTCAATGTTCCAGAGCGCTTTGCCAGACCCTTTAATCCATTTGCGATGCACGTTGGTGGGACCGAACCAATAACAAAACGGTACATCGGAGTTTCGCTTACTAAGAAAAGTATCGAAATTCTTAACCACTTCACCATAGATCTCCTGCTTCGCCTCTTCGATCCCTTTACCTTGAGCGACCAGCTTGGTGACGTTCTGTGAGAACTGATTGAATCTTCCGCCCGCTTTTTCATAAGCGAATTTGCCGCCCCCGTAAGGAGCGTCCGCAGGCGTACCGGGGCTCCATACTTTGTACGATTCGCCGATGTGGTAGCCGGATTCGCTTAGAAGTAGGGGAAACGCGGGCTGTGAACCATCCCAGACCGCACCTCGCAAGATCGACGCGCGTCCAGTCCGCCAAAAATGCTGGCCCGATAACAGAGCGCTGCGGCACGGAGTGCAACTTGGCGCCGAAACAAACGCGCGTCGGAACAGTATCCCTTCACTCGCAATTCGGTCAAAATTCGGAGTACTTACCAAGTCATTGATCGAACCTGCACCATCCAGTTTGGCGTAGGCGCTGGCGAACCGGCCCCAATCATCTGCGAATGCAAATAAGATGTTCGGTCGCTTGGGCTCATCGGCCACTGACATGGATCCTAGGAGCAGCCAGCAGAAAATCATTGCAGCGGATTGTTTCATAAGAGACTCGCTGGATCGAGGAAGGACTGTGAGTCGGCAGATGCGACGCTTCAGAGAATACAACATTGGAGCGCGAAACTACAGTCCCAAGCGGCATCACACCATATGCCACTTCTTGAACGATTGTTAAAGTGGGTGCGTGCAAGATGGACTCAAGGTTGTCAAAGGGATGCGAATGTACGATGCAGAAGTGATTTCAGTCGGAGATGAATTGACAAGCGGTCAGCGACTGGACACGAATAGCCAATGGATCAGCCAGCGCCTGGGTGAAATCGGTGTTAAGACTGCTCGACATACCACTGTCGGGGATGATCTTGCGGCCAACATCGATGCATTTCGGCAAGCGGCTCAGCGCGCCCGTTTTGTCGTGATTTCTGGCGGCCTTGGACCGACGCTGGACGACTTGACTCGTGTAGCCATGGCGGAAGCATTTGATCGGCCTCTCGAACTACATCATCCGTCACTTGCGCGAATTGAAGAAATGTTTA
>JANPLP010000474.1:0-12111 GCA_031426595.1 Planctomycetia bacterium
TGGCTTGTCGGACGGAAGTTGTATCATGGCCAATGCGAACGACATGCTTTGGGGAATGACGAACGTGTGCGCTGTGAAACGGCGAATACTCGCGCATTTTTGTCCAAATTCTCGTGACAATCTGCACGGCGAAACGTCCGAAATATTTTCTCACAAAAAATCCGAAAATGACCTCTCTAGCCCCTTGACAAGCGTTCTTGAGAACTCGACGATCAGCATGGTTTGTTTTTGCTGGGTGAATTATTCTCGCTGAAGAAACTCAAGATATTTCTCCCAGGGCACTGAAGAGACGGCGTAGATTGCCCCGTTTTTAGGAGTGGATTTTACGCCAAGCGAACCATCCACCAAAGTATTCGGAGGCTCGATGGACTTTCGTTTATGAGTCGTCCTTGCTTCCCGAGGATCATTGCAAGGCACCGCGTTCAGCGGCAATGAGAGCCGTGCATTATTAGCAGGCACACGCTGAGTGGCCGTAGCTGCGTATCGTGCTTAATCATTTTGGATTGGGCAAAATCTAAAAAATATTGTCTCAGGCATGATGCGCTGGGGACGGGAATTGGCATTTCTAAGGAATAAAGCCGCCGTGCAGCACTGGATTGGCAGCCCGCGTAAAGGAACTGCGGCCACAATGGAAGCAGCGGAGGAAGCTTCAAGACGTTTGCAATAGTTCTCCTATCATGTTTTTCCTCATTTGAAAGGACTGCACCATGTCTATATCTCGTCGACGCCGCGACACACACCCAGGCCGATTCAATTTCCGACGCAATTTTACCCGACGACTGTTATTGGAGCAGATGGAAGATCGGCGTCTGTTGGCAATTGACTTAGCGGGAGTGGCGGACTGGCTGGAACAAGGTGCCCAACCCTTCACGATGGGCAGCAGTGTTGCCGCACCCAACAATCCGGCAGGCGGCGCAGTCGAGGATTTAGCGATTGACCCTAACGACCCATCGCATATGTTCGCGGCCACCGTCAATGGCGGTATCTGGCGCACGCGTGACGGCAATCGTCCGTTTAACGGCTTGGACGACGATGGCGTTAACGGCGTGGACGACGCGCTCGAGCAGCCCTCGTGGGTTGCCACGTCCGACCAGCATACCTCCCTGGGAATAAATGGCATTGCCTTTGATCCACTGGATGCCACCGGCAATACGGTCTTTGCGGGCACGGGTTCGGCCAGCAGCCTGAGCAACACTGGTGGCCTACCGATCGGCATCATGAAGACGACGAACGATGGTGCAAACTGGTTCGTATACCCACTCAATCCAGCTGGCGCCGAGCCTCAAGTACGCGAGGTCGTGCCCACTACCTACACTACCGCCGATGATCCGACCGTCACCTCGCAGGTTGTGCTTGTCGGAACCTTAAATGGAGTGTTTCGAAGCATTGACGCAGGAGAAACGTACACCAACGTCAGCAATACGGATCCTATTCTACCCACCGGCGCCGTCACCGACTTTGTCGCCGATCCCAATAACGAAGCGGTCTTTTACGCGGGCATTGCGGGAAGCGGGGTCTTTCGCACCGCGGACGCTGGGGCAACATGGGCTGCTGTAAACAACGCAACCTTGTCAACCAATGGCGCGCTCGGCACCTCCACGGCCGTGATGCTCACTGCACACGCTGGCGGCGGCACGACCCGAGTCTATGCAATGATTTCGTACGACGACGATGGCGCGGGCGCTTCGGAAGTACCGACGATATTCACAACCACCGACGGGGGCACCAACTGGGCTCAACTTGCCGCGACCCCTGCCGGCATGGCGAGCGGCAATGGTGATCTTTACAACGATATGGCCTCCGATCAGATCATTGTCGATCCGGCCAACCAGCTGATCGTCTATATCGCCAAAGGCTACGGTGGAAGCCCGCACATGTTCCGCTATAACCCGGTTGGTGCCGGCAGTTGGGTTCAGATTGAGAATTCGGGCAACGTCAGCAATACGCGCCCTCACGTCGATCATCGCGATCTCCAATTTACGAACTCGGGCGGTAACGACGTGCTGATCAATGCGAATGATGGCGGACTCTACTTCTTGGTCGATCCGCAGACCCCGGATGCATGGGTCGGACTGCATGGCCTTGGTGCTACAGGCATCGGCGCGATGGAGTTCACCAACGTCACGCTGGACAGCAACTGGGGCGAGTTGTTTGGCGGCGCTCAAGATAATGGCACCTCCAGTCAAACAGGCGTGGGCACACGCATATGGCAAGGCTTCCGAGGTTCGGACGGCGGCGACGTGCAAGCCACTGATATAAATGATACGCCTGGAGGCAACTCCTTCCGCTTCTCGGCAACGCAGCCTCCCAACGCACCAAATCAGAACCAGTCACCCATCAGCCGCCACGAATTTGACGCCACAGGCGAGCTAAGCGCAACGAATCTCTTCCCGGTCGCCGGCCTGACGGGCTTCACGCCGCGATTTGTGGCCCAGTTCGAGCTGAATGTTATCGACGCGGACCGTCTGGTTATAGGCGGCGGGATAGGCAACGGAGGAACGAGCCCCTTGTATGAACTTACGAATGCCAGGACAGCGACCGGACCCGGCGACGCGACTTGGGTCGCCGTCGCTGGCATTACGACAGCTGTGAATGACAATTTCGACGCCGCATTCGTAGCCGGCGGCCGCAGGAACGGTGTGGACAATGCCGAATTCCTTGTCGTCGCGTCAGGCAACACTGTCTTCCTCCGCTCCACGGCAGGCGCGGTTGCGGCTACGACGACTGCTTTTCCAGGCCAAACCATCCAGGCGATAGCTGTCGATCCCGACGACTGGCAGCACATCTTCGTTGCCGACTCCGATCAGGTCTGGGAGACCACCAATGCTGGAATGGGGTGGACGGAGATCACTGAAAATCTGCAGGAGATCAACAGCCGTCTGCAGTCGCTGGCCTACGTGCCGACTCCTGAGGGCGATGTCATTCTCGTCGGCGGCAATCTTGGCGTGTCGCGCCTACCAGTGGGTTCACCTGGGGCTCCTTGGACTCGCCTCGGAGCGAATTTACCCAACGCATTGGTCAACGACCTCGAATACCATGCCGACGACGACATCTTGATTGCCGGTACATTCGGCCGCGGCGCTTGGACCGTAGACGACGCGTCAACAGTCGTCAACGAAGCGCCCGTGCTCAACATCTGCGGCGACGAAGACCAGGTGAATCAGGACGATGTGATACGCTTGGTGCGCAACATGGCCAATCCGCTCATGCTGGACGTCTATTTGAACTCGGTGGCGCCGGTCTTTTCCGTGGCACTGGCCGTCCTTCAGCAGATCAATGTGTTTGGCGTCGGTGGCAACGATCGGTTGACCGTGGACAGCTCGTATGGGTTGCTTAACGTCCCCTCCGGCATCCGCTACAACGGCGACGGGACGTGTCCCGCTGCGCAGCCTGGCTTTGGATACGATCGCGGCTTCGACACGCTGGTTCTCGACCAGGCTGAAGATGAAGGCGACACGCAAACAAGCCATACATACAGCGTCGGCCCGGCGCGCGACTCTGGGACAAGTGTGATTGTTGGCCCAAGCGGTACCCAGTCCATTTTCTTCGAGGAACTGGAACCGGTGATTGACCTGGTACCAGCGGACGATCTGTTCATAAACGCGACCGCCGAACCAAACGCGATTAACTATGTCGCCGGCTCGAATGTCTTTCGAGGATTGATTACAATCGACAGCTACGAGACGATCGAATTCATCAACAAAGCGTCCTTCACCATCAATGCGGGTTTAGGTGATGACTCAGTGATCTTGGACAATGCGCTTACACCGATGGACTTGGCGCTGATTGTGGTAAACGCGGGCGGCGGCAATGATACCGTCGTCAATCGCGGCGCAGCGGCCATTCCACAACGATTGAACGGCGATGCGGGGGACGACTTTATTGTGGGCGGCCCTACCACTAACAATATCAGCGGCGGCGACGGCTTTGACACAATCGGCGTCCTCGGCACTCCGGGCAACAACGTTATCGATGTCCGACAAGTGAACGGGACGACATTGACCTCGATCATCGATGGGAACACGCGCACCGATACCTTTGGTACCGTCGAAGCATTTCGGGTCGTTGCCGGCCTTGGGGACGATATCATCCGCGTCGCTCACAGCGATACACTCGTGGCCACGCCTGACAGTAGCCGCCCCTTTGAAGTCCTTGGGGGCGGACCAAGTGCAAGCGATCGTCTGGCGGTGCGCGACGACGGGATCGGCGACACCGTGGTCTACCGCAAAGGCGCAGACAATCGCAGCGGCAGCGTGAGCGTAGGCCCTTTGGCCCCGGTAAGCTTCGAGCAGATCGAATTTCTCGACGTCACGCCTCTGAATTCCATTACTGGCGGCACGGGAACCGACGGTAACGGCCGGCTCGTCGTCTTTAAGCCGGATTTGTTTGAGACCAACAACTCCCGAACGACGGCCATCCATCTCGGCGCCGGCGCCACCATCAGCGTGGATCCCGTGATCGACCCAGGAGCCTTCGTGCCGCTGGACCTTCCCGGCGATCAAGACTGGTTTGAGTTCATTGCCGCAGAAACCGGAGTGCTGGATTTTCAGCTGTTTTTCGAACAAATCGGAACGCTGTCCAATGGTAGAGCGGGCCTGCCGGGTAACGGCAATCTGAGCATCGAGGCCTATGATTCCAGCGGCGACTTGATCGGTTCGAGCACGACCGCCGGCGACAACGAGCGGCTCACCATTGGTGCCGTCCGCAACGAGCGATATTTTCTCAGCGTTTTCGGCGCCGCCGCTAATGCCGTCAACGTCTATAACTTGACGGCCGTCAACGTGCCAGCACCAGTTCCGTTCCAGGTCGATCTCCAAGCATCCGCCGATAGCGGGCGCAGCGATACTGACAACATTACCAACGACACCACGACGACGTTCGACGTGTACTTGGACGACGACCGGCTGGAAGCGTTTAACAACCTCGATCTCGCGCCCGACGACGATTACTTCGTGGAGTTGTACAACAACGGCGTGCTCTTGGGAGTCGCCACGTTCCAAGGACCCGATCCGGGCGTCGGCGATAATTCCCGCTGGGAGTTCACACTCGATCCTGGCGACTTGCAAGAGGGACACAACAACTTCATCACGGCCGCGGTGCGGATCCGCGACCAGGCCAACCCTCGCGCCATCGGCCGTGGTGTGTTTTCTCCGCCGCTGCAAGTTACGCTTGACACGATTGCTCCCTCCGGCACCGCGCGCCTGTTCCCCGACAGCGACAGCGGTATTTGGGGCTTTGACCAGACGATGAGCGACCTGATCACCAGCGACATGACGCCCCTCCTTTACGGCGCTGCCGAGGCCAACGCCCTGGTCCGCGTAGCACTTGATCGCGATCTGATCCTCAATCCGACAGGCACACCAGACGGCACCGCGGTCGCCATCCCGCTGGACGGCGACGAGGCTTTCCTGCCTCCGCCGGAATTCGATGGTAACTATTTCCTTCAGACGATTCTCAGCCTCTCCGACGGCGAGCACTCCCTGGAGGTCCAGTTCCAGGACGTCGCCGGCAACACCAGCCCAGTCGATGCAGACGCCACTCTGGTCATCTTCGTCGATACGGCCGGTCCCAAGATCACCAACGTCACCCGCGGCGACGTGAGCACTGACAACGTGCATTCAGATGATTTCGTGACCAGTCTCTTCGAGCCGAAACCGAGCGACACCGGTCCCGATCCGCTGGTCCACAGCATCGTGGTCCACTTCAGCGATCTGCCCGACCGAACCGACGAGTTCGCCGACTATCACGCCCTGTTCCTGGCCCTGGCCGAGGAGGAGGGGAACTATCAGGTCAAGGGGGACCACAACGGCAACATCGCCATCGTGGACGTGATCGTCTCTTTTACCACGATCCCCAACGACGGACTCCCCGAGACCGCCACGGTGGAACTGGTGTTTGACCGGCCGTTGCCGGACGACCGCTATACCGTCTGGGTCTCTGACAACCTCAGCGACGCGGCCGGCAATCCGCTGGACGGCGAATCGGGAGCGCTCGGGCCGTTCGATGGCAACAACGTGGATGCGACAACGCCCCCCATCTTCCCCACAGGCGACGGCGCACACGGCGGGGACTTCTGGGGCCGCTTCACCATCGACAGCCGGCCAGAGATTGGCACTTTTGCCCTGGGGTCGGTGTACATCGACATCAACGGCAACACGGTCTTCGATCCCGAGGGGCAGGACCGGGACTACACCAATCGCGACATCGCATTCTTGTTCGGCTTCCGCGACGACAAGATTTTTGCAGGCAACTTCAACGAGGCGGTCGGAGGGGTGAATACTGGCTACGACAAGCTCGGCGGCTACGGGACCGCTGGCGCTGGCTCGGCTTGGCGCTGGCGGCTGGATTTCAACCACGACGGCGTCGTCGATTATGACAAACCCAGCGGTGTCAATACGCAGGGCGACCCAGTGGCGGGGAACTTCTCCGCAGCCCATCCGGGTGACGAGATCGGCCTGTTCAACGCCGGCAAGTGGTGGCTCGATGCAGGCGGTGACAACAACATCGGCGGCCCCGGTGACATTGCGTTGCAGGGGGGCAACATGAAGGGGCAGCCGATCGTGGGTGACTTCGACGGCGACGGCCTCGACGACCTGGGGACGTGGGATCCGGGCAATGCCGGCACCCAGTTCGACGGCGTGTTCTCCTTTGACTTTGCCAACAACGGCTTGACCGGCAACGCCCAGGCAACCATCCAGTTCGACGTTCCGGGCGTGTTCCAGAGGGCCATAGCTGCGGACATCAACGAGGATGGGATCGACGACCTGGGACTCTTCGTCACGCGCCGCGAGGGAGTGCCGCCAGCGGAGTCCGCCGAGTGGTTCTTCCTGGTCTCCAACGTGAGCCTGAAAGCCACCGGGACGGTGCTCGCGCTGAATCATCAGTTCACGCCCGTACCCTTCGGCAACGATGTTTATATGCAGTTCGGCGACGAGGCAGCGCTCCCGGTGGTTGGCAACTTCGATCCCCCCACGAGTTCTACGGCATTCCTTAACGACCTCGACCACAACCCAATCAACGCGATGGACGTTAATAACGACGGCTTCGTTAGTCCGCTGGACGTGCTGGTGGTGATCAACGCATTGAATGCCCGCGTCAACAACAAGGCATTCGACACGGGATTTGGAGGAGCTCCCTTCCTGGATGTAAATGCCGATCACTTCGTCTCGCCGCTGGACGTCCTGGTCGTCATCAACCAGCTGAACAGGAGGTCGGAAACCAGTCCTTCCGCCGGAGGAGAGGGTGAGGCGGCCGATGCGTATTTCAGCGGTCTCGGCTCAGATGCCGACATCAGCGGCGACAAGGCGCTTGGGTCGCTCCTCGCTTCAGACATGGAAGACCAGCTCCGCAAGAGGAAATGGTCGTGGGCGAAGATCTAACCGGCGAACGGCCAGAGTTAGCGGCTTCGCAATGGAGACGATTACACACTGAACTTCGTTGGGGTCAGATCCGAATGGCACTTAAAGTTTTACGCTGCAGATTGTCACGAGATTCCGGACAAAAATGCGCGAGTACTCGCCAATTTCTGTCGCCGCGGTACTAAAATTCCAGCTTGCCGAAAGGGTTTCGTTATCGTCACCCTCTGGGTTTTTGTAGGGCAAGTTTTGAGTGCTTATAACTCGTGCCGTGCAGCTGTGGCACGCTTAAATGCTCATCGTGTTTCGCTCGGCGAATCGCCTGGTTCAGCAGCCACCGGTGGTTATTGCCAAGCAAGAAAGCGGCTTCCGGAGAGGTTCTTTGCTGCGATCGCTCGACATACGGGAAAGGAAATCGAGAAGGTGGTTGCGACGCCATGGCTTTGGATGCAACGAAGGGTCCTTATGTTCGACGGCACACTCGTTTCAATGCCTGATACGGAAGAAAATCAAGCAGAATATCCGCAACCGTCATCGCAGAAACCGGGACTCGGCTTGCCATAGGTGCTATACCAAGCGTGCTGTTTGACAATTTGGATAATCAGCTAGGTGGAGCTGCCTTGGATGCGGCAATCACCTCGGCAACATGGTCCGATCGATTGTTGGGGCAATCTCGGATGACAAGTGATTTATCGATGCGGACTATCTGGTCAGCAACCGGGAACAACAGGGCTTTCGGATCGGACGTTGGCCGTCGTGTTTTGCCGATTCGTTTGCAATCGCCACTAGAAACACCGGAGAATCGATCAGGGTTTGTTCATCCTGATTTGCTGTCTTGGATCGAGTCACAAAGGCCGACGCTTGCGGTTGCCGCACTGACAATACTTCGGGCCTACTTCGTTTCTGGATGCCCTATTCAGGCGGGCGGAGAATGGGGATCGTTTGAATCGTGGTCTGCAAGAATTCGAGGCGCGATTGTTTGGGCGGGGGGTGCTGATCCACTGCCGACAAGGGCTACGGCTCTAGCTGGAGACGATACCGCCGCGTTGTTGGCCAAGTTGATCGCGGGCATCGAGCTAGCGTGAAAGCTGGTTGGCGTTTGGGAATTGGTGCATCGGCAAGAGGACGAGTCGAAAGCAAACTCACTTCAATGGCGAGAAGCGTTTGATCGCGAATCCGTTCGATGGAATGGCTCGATTAAACGAACAAGCGGAACGACGCCGCCAAGCTCGAGCATTGACGGAGCAAGAACTTTCACGATTGCTTGAAGCGGCGATAACACGACCGCTAGTTCATGCCCAAACCGTCTATCGTGGTAAAGCCAAAGGCAAATTGCTTGCAAAGGTTTCCGACGATCGCCGCCGCGAACTTGAACGGCTAGGACTTGAGCGAGCGTTGATCTACAAGACTTTGGTTTTGACCGGATTGAGAGCAAACGAGTTGCGGACGTTGACGGTGGGCGATTTGTCGTTCGGTGACGTCCCGTTTATCAAACTGCAACATTCCAACGAAAAGAATCGGCAAGGCTCTACGCTAGCGGTTCGTTCGGACTTGGCAGTCGACTTGCGAAAATGGATCGCCGGGCGGGAACGAGGCGAACGGGTATTCAATGTTCCGGATGGGATTCTGCGGATTCTCAATCGAGATTTGAAGGCTGCCGGAATTGAAAAGACGTTGGACGATCAAGTCGTCCACATTCACGCCCTACGTCACAGTTTCGGGACGCATTTGTCGATCGCTGGCGTTGCTCCCCGCGTAGCCCAAGCTGCAATGAGGCACAGCAATATCAGCTTGACCATGGGTACTTATACCGATGCAAGACTACTTGATACCGCCCTGGCGGTCGAAAATCTGCCGTCACTTCCGATTGCCAATTTGGAGGGGCAGAACGTGCCTCGAACGCTTGCACCAACGCTTGCACTAAATGCAGTCCAGAAGGGTCAAAACGCGTCAATTCCTGTCCATTTCGAGGCAGTAGGTAATGAAACCGCAAAACGAGAAAACCCCAAGGAAAACAAGGTTATCCAAGGGGTTTTGCCAATAGGCGATATTGGACTCGAACCAACGACCTCCACGATGTCAACGTGGCGCTCTAACCAACTGAGCTAACCGCCCGACGGGACTTGGGTCAGGGATGTATCGGCTGTGCAGAACGTCGTTCCGTACCCATTTTCAACGGGAAATCCCCAACTCCACTAGATATTCGCCGCTATCTCGCTTGCCGTCAAGTGGCGGTAAGTTGGGCGGTTATTGCCGAAAAAATGGAAAGCTCTGTTGACGTGATGCCTCCCACTAGCCGATACTCTGGGGAATATAGGTTCGCCTCGTAAAGAATTACGGGGCGGGTTGGTGGCTATTTTCGAAGTCAGTCTAACTTCGAACTAGCTGCCGTTTCATTATTATTCAGGAAAAGGGTTCAGCAATCGATCGGATTCAGACTCGCGTTAATTCGCAAATTCGCATTTCTCCAATTCGAGTTATCGCTCAGGACGGAGAACAACTGGGTGTTATCACTACGGATGAAGCTCTCAATCGAGCGCGAGATGTCGGCCTCGACTTAGTCGAAGTCGCTCCCAATGAGAAACCACCTGTCTGTCGAATCATGGATTTCGGCAAGTATAAATACGAGCGAAGCAAAAAAGCAGGTGGGCAAAGTCATCAGACTAAGACGAAAGAAATCCGACTACGCCCTAAGACTGGCGAGCACGATATCGATACCAAAGTCCGCCAAGCGATTGGCTTTCTGCAGCACAAGGACAAAGTACAGGTCATGGTTATCTTCCATGGCCGCGAAATGGCTCACATCGACGAAGGTCGAAAAGTGATGGAGAACGTGATCAAGACTCTTTCCGAATACGGAAAACTTGAACAGCAGCCGCAGCAACAAGGAAAGCGGATGCTGGCAGTTCTCGGACCAAAGTAGAGAGTAGCCTCCTGCGGTCACCATTTTTTTCCGTGTGACGCTACGAGCCGAACACAATCATTTCGTTCGTGTTTATTCAAACAGGCGTACTAAATCCAACGTTGATTTGACGACGGCATAGCTTGCTACGATTGAAATCAGAATTACTGCGAGCCATAGCATGACATCCCAGTAAACCGTCGGCGCAAGCCGGCGGTCGATTCGCCGATATCGAAAATACATGGCCGTCATCGCAATCATCGGCAACGTAGCGGCTTGCGCGAAGCCTCCCACGATGGTCATCGCCTTCGGATTCGAAAAGATTAAGAACAACGTAATCGCCACGACTGGGAAGAAGATCGACAAGCGATGAATCCAGGTGGCTCTTTGGTCTGCTTTCTCGACATGCACGACACCTGCCAGCGATAAGAAATCGGTAAACAACCTCGCGTTCGCTGCGGACGCAAGATAGAGCGTCTTAAAAAGAACTGCTCCGGCTCCAACGAGGAATACAATTCGCGTCCAATTACCGAATGTATCAATAAACATTCTCGATAGCGTATGGATCATGTCGGTCCCTTTCGGGTCGAGCCCCTGCGGATGTAATACACAGGCCCCCATAAAGTAAAACGCGACCGTTGAAATCGTAAAGACAATCATGCTAGTCCATGCGTCAAGATACATCACGCGAATCCAGCCCTTGGCCCTTCGTTCCCAGTTAACACTGCCATCATCAACACCGACATATCGAGCGTATCCTTTTTCAAGACACCAATAAGGGTAATAGAAAAGTTCCGTTGCTCCGACACCAGTGATTCCAAACACACCAAACGCCGCGGCAAGCGCCGTTGTATCGGAGAATTGAAAATCTGCACCGACCAATCCCGTCGCAACCTCCGACCACCGAATCGGAAACGCGGTGAATGGAAGCGAACATGCTGCGGTAACGGTGAGAAGCGTAATCGCAACAACGATGAACGTCGTAAATATTTCGATTCTCTTGTAACTCCCGCTCCACAGGAGCAGGATCGCCGTCCCGCATGTTACGAAAGCCCAAGGTAGCTCCGGGCTCTTCTGCAACTGAGCAGCCAGCCAATTCCAGTCATATCCAACAAACTTGTCTTGGAGATCGATCGAGACACTCGGGAAGGCGAGGTTCAATGATTGACCAACGGTGCCAGTCATAGCTCCCAGTTGGAAGATCGTGGCGAACATCATGAACAACCACCACCAAACCAAGATATGGACACCGAACCTTGGTCCGTTGAGCGAATTCAAAGCACCCAGGGTCGGTTTTCCGGTTGAGATTGCATATCGACCAAGTTCAATCTGGACAAAGACTTTGATAACGCAACTAAAGAGGATCAACCAAAGGAACTTAAAGCCCTCGGTTGCACCGAGACCTGTCGTCAACAACAATTCGCCCGATCCGACAATGGTTCCAGCAAGGATGATGCCGGGACCGATCATGCGAAGGGCTGTCCAGAGAGTTTGGGGTGGTTCGCGGACGGCTTCCGGTGGCATCGCGTACGGATCGTAACTCGTTGCTTGTGACAAGAAAGGATGTCCGAAAAAAGTAGTTGAGAGAGGTTGATTCTGGGGGACCATTGTAGCGTCTGCCAAACATCACAAAGGTAGATGTTGCAAGGAAATTATCAAATCTGCCGCGCAATCGAAGCATACCCCATCCACGGTGAACCGACCTTCGTAATAAGTCGGATCAAGCTCAACCGATTAGGAATTGTCTTGCCCGTCGTCAGTTCCTTCAAAGTCTCACGACTTTGGTTACCACAAGAAGCCTCGTAGCCAATCTCGTAAGAGCTTGGATAACACTTCCAAGGTCTTACGACCTTG
>JANPLP010000475.1:0-2613 GCA_031426595.1 Planctomycetia bacterium
ACTCGCTGAGTTACTCGCTGAGCGGTGGTAGCAGGTGGTGTGATCATGACGCTGACATGATCGTGCAACAGTTGTCCGGCAAGTTCTGCGATCGGCGGCGGCATTGTGGCGGACAGAAAGATCGACTGCCGTTTCTTGGGAAGCGCGCGCACAATTCGTTTTAGGCTAGGCATGAAGCCCATGTCGAGCATCCGGTCGGCTTCGTCAAGTACGAAGTAACTAAGCCGGTCAAGGTGTATATGACCTTGCTCCATTAGATCAAGCAAGCGTCCAGGGGTGGCAACTAAGACGTGAACCCCTTTTGACATGGCGCTAACTTGCGATGCTTGTCCAACTCCACCAAATACGGACGTGCATCGCAATCGCAGCCCTTTACCATAGGTGTCGAAGCTCTCGGTGATTTGCACAGCCAACTCACGCGTCGGCGCAAGCACGAGGGCGTTTGGGTAGCGAGGGGTAGCTTTCTGGGGATTTGCGTGCAGCAACTGCAAGATCGGAATCGCAAAAGCAGCGGTTTTTCCAGTTCCAGTTTGCGCGCAGCCCAGTAAATCTCGGCCTTCGAGCAGGGGTGGAATCGTAGCAGCCTGAATCGGCGTCGGGATCGTGTATCCCTCGGCGCGAATGGCGGCTTGAATGGTTTCAATAATTGGAAGATCAGCGAACGATTTTGCCATCAGGAGTTTTCCAAATCCTCAGGCACGCAAGTCCGCTGCAAGGGATCCAACAAGAAGTTCTGTTTATGTAAGCTCTCAGGATAACCCGGTTTGGGCATATCGATAAGGTCAAAATCCGGCCTCTACGCGCCAGTTTTCGGAGATCCCGCAAGAATCCGACAGGCTGAAGCACCACAGTGAGTGTTTATGAAGTTGCGGCCAGATCACTGGTGACTTGGTGCATTGGCGACTTGGCGCATTGGCGCATTGGCTACTTGGTGAGTGCGCCGCCTTTGGTGGTAGTGACATCTTCGGTTTGAAGAACGACCATCCGATTGTAGAGCCCACCTTGATCGAGCAACTGTTGGTGGGTTCCCTGTTCGACGATGCGCCCACCATCGAGAACGAGAATCAAATCAGCGTGCGTAATGGTGCTCAGCCGATGAGCGATGACGAAAGCGGTGCGGCCTTGCAGAAGACGTTTCAAACTATTTTGGATCAACCGTTCGCTTTCGCTATCCAAGTTGCTGGTGGCTTCGTCGAGAATCAAAATCTTCGGGTCGGCTAGTATGGCTCGAGCGATTGCTAAACGCTGTCGCTGTCCACCGCTCAGTTTCACACCGCGTTCGCCAATCCAAGTCTCGAAGCCTAGTGGCAGCGCCTCGACGAATTCGCGTGCTGCGGCCGCTTCTGTAGCCGCTTGCACTTCCGCCAGAGTGGCTCCGCGACGTCCGTAAGCAATGTTTTCATAAACGGTTCCATCAAACAAAAACACATCCTGCTCAACGACACCTAACATGCGACGAAACGACTCGAGTTGGATGTCGTCAAGATTGATTCCATCGAGTTGGATGGTGCCGGAAGACGGGTTGTAAAAACGCGCCACCAAGTTGCAGAGCGTAGTCTTACCGGCGCCACTACGGCCCACCAGCGCAACCGTACTACCGGCTCGGACAGTAAACGAAACGCCGCTCAGCACGAACTGCTCCGTGTTCGGGTAGCGGAAGCTAACGTTATCAAAGCGAACTGCGCCTGCGACGTCGCTCCGCTGTATGTCGCGAGCGCCTGCGTTGCCTGTCACTTCGCTCGGTTCGCCAAGTAGATCGAGCACGCGATCGAGCCCTGCGAGGTTGTTTTGAAACTGCATAGCACTAGACGCGATCGAAGCAATCGGTCCGAGCAACATGGTCAGGTAGACCAGGAACATCATGAGATCGCCCAAGGTCATGTTGTCTTGCAGGATTCGCCAGCCACCGTAGAGCAGCAGACCGCAGGATGCGAGCGGAATTAGAACTTCCCAAACCACTTCGATCACACGCGTCGACCACCACACCATGAGTTGCTGACGAGCGAGTAGATGCGTGCCACGCGTGAAGCGGCTGGACTCGGTCCGATTGCGAGCGAAGGTACGCACAACTCGGATGCCACCAAAGGCTTCCGTGGTAGCGGCATCAATTTGCTGTCGGCGATTCCGAATATCTTTGTAGAGCGGTCGCACGCGATGGATCCAAGTGCGGTGAGTCATCCATACAACTGGCAACAGCAATAGACCTCCAACCATTAACCGCCAGTCAACGATCACCAGTACGCACAGACTACCAAGCAACTGAATGATTGCTTGCCAGGGATTGTAGAGCATATTGAAAATCAGTTCAGCGACGCCTCCTGCATCCTCGCGAATCAGGCTAGTAGCGCCGCCGCTCTTCATCGCTTGGATCTTGTGTAAAGGGAGTCGCAAGGAATGCTCAAAAGCGCGGCGACGAATGTCCGACTGGACCATGTTCACGGCTTTGGTGGCGTACCAGCGTCCCCATAAGTGCACGGCGGTACGCAGCAGAGTTACGGCAGCGACAGTCACTGCGATCCAAATCAACAACCGCATCCGATCCGCTGAACCAACAACGGAAGTTATCCAAGCCGGTGCTGGTTGAGGCGGGTCGGTCAGCACGTAATCGATGGC
>JANPLP010000476.1:0-1236 GCA_031426595.1 Planctomycetia bacterium
CCGCTCAGCTCAGTTGGCTGCTCGAACTGTCGCGGGAACTGTTTGGTTTCGAAGCCGAACGCATCGACGGCTCCAACTGGGAAGCTCTCTATGACGCGGCTCTGGCCAAGATGAATCAACCCGACTGGGAGCAACAAGTTCTAACCGCCTCGAAGCTAGAAGCTGTATTTCTGACGAACGATTTCGATGATGACCTCGCCGGCTTCGATACCCAGCGTTATGTCCCCTGCCTTCGTACCGACGAACTCGTTTTCCACTTCGCCAAATCCAGAGTGCGCGAGCGTTTAGCCAAATGCTCCGGCGTAAGTGTCCAGTCGCTAGGCGATTTAAAGGAAGCTATCTCGCAGCGGTTCGAACATTTCAAATCCAAAGGTGTCCGCGCATGCGCGATCAGCCTGCCACCCGCCTTCACTCCCACCGACATTAGCGACCCAACGGCTGAAGCAACTCTTACTCGTGTCTTGCACTCCAATGAACAAGCCTCAGCCGATGACCGCGCCACGCTGGGCTACTGGATCTTCTGGCAACTTGCCCAGAACTGTGTTCAGCACGCGTTACCGTTTGATCTGATGATCGGCGTCAATCGCGCTGTGTACCCCAGCGGCGTGTATCAAGGCCAAGATCTCTACGATAGCCGCGTGTCGCTGATCCAGTACCGCGATTTGTTTAATGCATTCCCTCAAGTGACCTTCCCAATCTCTGTTCTCGCAAGTGTTACGAATCAAGAATTGGTCAGTTATTCGTGGATCTTTCCGAACGTGGTAACCAACGGGCACTGGTGGTACAGCAACACGCCAAGTTTCATTACTCGCGACCTCACCGCTCGGCTGGAAGCCATCCCCCGCAACAAACAAGTTGGCTACTACAGTGACATGTACAAACTTGAGTTCGCACTGCCCAAGTTCAATATGTTCAAGCGTTGCCTCGCCAGTGTGCTAGCCGATCACTACGTGGTCGCGCAAAAGTGGTCCGAGACGCGCGCCATCGAACTCGGCAAGCAAATCCTTCGAGGCAACGTGGAAACGATCTTCGGTTACGCAACTTAGTGCTTAGTCCACATTAAAGTTTAGGGTGGCACGCCCTGAGGCTTTGCGAAGGGCGTGGTGCAGCAAAGAAACAGGTCACGCTGTAACTAAGCTCGAAGCACAGCGAGCACCCTTGAGCACCAAGCACAAATGTCTGCGTACAGTGTGGTTAATTGGTCGTGCTGTAACTCTCAAACCCAAGTCACCTAGC
>JANPLP010000477.1:0-2732 GCA_031426595.1 Planctomycetia bacterium
CTGACGGGTGCGGCGGGCGCGGCGCTCGGCTCGCAGACGACTGCGACGCTTTACTTCGCTTGGCTTTTCGTAGTATTCGCGACGGCGCATTTCCTTTTTAATTCCGCTCCGTTCAACTAGCTTTCGGAAACGGCGTACCGCCTCCTGAATCGTTTCCCGGTCACGGACCATCAACTTGACCATGCAGTCCTCCAAATGTGTCGTTCAGAACAAACAAACGCAGTATTAGGTATATCGTTAGTGTAATGCCCGCAGCGAAACCGTAAACGGGTCCGACGGCGAATCCGCAGCGCTAATTGAAATAGCAAACCGCTCGGATTGCAACAATAGGTGTCGCCCGGCGGGTAAGTTTTCAGCTTTGCGAAGACTAGGCTCCGCTACTGCCTGGGTAGTTTATCGAGCTGTTTAGCTTTCGTCCAGGCGTTTCCTTGCTAGGTTTCAGGAGGAATTTCGGTTTTTGAAGGCAAATCTCCCTACGCGCCACCCCCGCAATGCACACTACCTACCCTGAATACCCATAACACCTACATTCCGTACGTGGAACGAAATAGAGGACTCTCATGCGGTTAAGTGGATTGTTTCGATCAGTTCGTTAAGACGTAGTGCTTGGGCAACCATGCACGGCATCATGAATGGGCTGCTGAGGCCGACGGATTGCGACCTGCGTAAGAGGACATTATGGCCGATTCAACAGAAACCAAACGCGATCAAGCGCTCGAGTTTCTCGATGAACTCGACGGCAAACACGACCATTTGCTTACCGAACTCGATGCACTCAACGCTCGCATCGACACAATTCTGCGGGAGTACACGAAGAGCCGGCAAGCCGCAGGGCAGCTTGCAGGAACTCATCTGCCAAACGGCCGTAAGCCAGAACCTCAAGTCCGCGATTCCTGTGATTCGTCTTCGGGTGTTTGCTGCACGTCCTCCGCGGCCTTGAAAGAGGTTTCGGAGTCGCAGTTAGCCGTCGCGAATGATAGCACAGCGACCATGCCGTCAAATTCGAACTAATCGGCAAAGTTGACTCAACTTACCAAAAGCTCCACTCGATAATCTCCTGTGTGGCGCCACGGCTGTGTGGATCGACGAC
This sequence comes from Planctomycetia bacterium, assembly GCA_031426595.1. Taxonomy (GTDB): domain Bacteria; phylum Planctomycetota; class Planctomycetia; order Pirellulales; family Pirellulaceae; genus Aureliella. The sequence goes on from JANPLP010000477.1 coordinate 1,091, forward strand.
ATGGGATCAATCTGAGGTTGATTCCGAGTCGACGAAAGGCAGCGGTAGGTGTGGCGTTTCTTTACGTACGGCGAGCCACTTCCCGATGCAAGGATGCGGAGGGAGGGGATCGATGACGAATAGTGAACTCAGTGGAGCGAATATGGCGGCACATCAACTGCGACTTGTAAGCGACCAGGATTTCTTGGACGCTCCAACCAAGTTTGCAAGTCCTCGTGTAGTAGTCAGCCTGCAGCAAGTTCTCCCATTGCTGCTCGACGCAGTGCGCCATAACCGAGAATGGCTGAACGATTTTTCCGACGAGACACTCGAAGTCTCCGCCGATCTCTACGAAGTGTTGCTCGCTTATAAAGAGATGCGACGCGCCGCTTGAGCGGGCGCGCGGGATGCGTTTTAGTGTTCTGCGATGCGAGGTGTAAGGATTTCGAAACGCTAACGCGTTCCGCTACGGATGAGCGCTTGGATAGCTCGGCTTACAGTTCGGTCGACTTACAGTGCTGCTGCTTGCGCGACGAACTGGTTGCGCGGATTTCGAAACGCTAACGCGTTCCGCTACGGATGTGCGCTTGGATAGCTCGGCTTACAGCGCTGCCGACTTACAGTGCTTCTACTTGCACGACGCGCTGGGTGGCTGGACTGCGTCGAAACAACAACGCGATCATGACAAAGGCAATGCCTACGCTGATCGTTTGCCACTGCGGCTGGTAGACCCATGCGTCCGACTCAACGCGCACGCACCAACTCAGCGACGGTGGCAAGTCGTAATGATTGGCAGGCAACCAAGCGAGCCCGATGGATAGTACGTTGTTGATCACATGCACGCAGATGCAGCAGATAACGCCACCGGTCCGCCAAGCGATCAGACCCAGCATCAAGCCCATGATGCAAGCGGCAATGGATTGTTGCAAGATTGTGTGCGTGAAGCCGAAGAATAGCGATGTAATAAGTATCGCGCGAAGCGTGCCACCTTGTTTCACCAACCCACCGAAGATAAAGCCACGGAAGGTCAGTTCTTCGCAGACCGCTGGCAGCACGGCCAGCAAACCGAGGACTGCCCATAGCGGCTGCGCGTAGATCAGTTGACTGAAGTGCGCAAGGGCAGCTTGGATCTGATCACCGAGACTGTAAACGTAACGAATCGCATTGCCGAGAGCCGTGTAGGTTGGATGGAGGGTAACGCCAAGGCAAATTGCTGCTGCTAGGTGCGATGGTTGCACATGATGAAGCCGCAATGCGTGCCGAAGCGATCGGGTCAAGAATATTGCCATCAGTAAACATGGTGTTAGGATCAATCCGATTTGAACGGATACCGTCATGCTTACCACGGAGCCCCAATCGCCGATGCTCGAACCGGCCATAAACTGCGCAAAGAACATTGCGACCAAGATGATTAGGCCGCACAACGTTGCTTCGGCAGGCGAGGCGGTCATACCGCGATCGCGCCACAGTTGATGAAGCCAACTATGGAGGCTCCAGCGATCTGACTCGCGGAACATCACCGATTCGCTTTCGAACTGGCGTATCGCCCAGCGGATGGAAAGCAAGCAGCAGGCGACGGTCACCATGATAACAACTGGCAAATGCATCAGCGCTTCCGCATAGCGACCTTCGATTAGCGATCGCACCAAGAACACCGCTCCCG
>JANPLP010000478.1:0-10524 GCA_031426595.1 Planctomycetia bacterium
CCATACCTCCCTCGCCGATCTTCTCCATCAGCGTGTAAGGACCAATCTGCTTCAGCGTCAAATCCTCGAGCGGCTGTCGAGCTGGCTTCATGTCTGAAGTGACTCGGTCCTTACACGCTGATGGAGAAGATCGGCGAGGGAGGTATGGGAGTTGTCTATGTGGCCAGGCAGCAACAGCCGATTCGCCGGACGGTAGCCCTGAAGCTGATCAAAGCTGGGATGGACTCCAAGCAAGTCGTCGCTCGCTTCGAAGCCGAACGGCAAACGCTGGCGATGATGAATCATTCCAGCATTGCTAAAATGCTGGATGCCGGTACCACTGAATCAGGTTTGCCTTACTTTGTCATGGAGTTAGTAAAAGGTACTCCGATTACAGAGTATTGCGATGCACACAAATTGGATTTGCAGCAGCGTCTGGAGCTGTTCATCAAGGTGTGCGAAGCCGTTCAACACGCACATCAAAAAGGGATTATTCACCGCGATTTGAAACCGTCGAACGTACTGGTGGAATTGGAGGACGTTCGATCGGTTCCCAAAGTGATCGACTTTGGTGTCGCCAAAGCGACCCAGCAACCGCTGGTTGAGAATGCTGTCTACACCGGTTTGTCTCAGATGATCGGTACACCGCTGTACATGAGTCCTGAGCAAGCGGAATACAACAGCCTGGACGTCGACACTCGCAGCGATGTCTATTCGCTCGGTGTTATTCTCTACGAACTGATCACTGGCAGTACGCCCTTCGATCGCGAAGTACTCAAAAGAGTTGGCTTCGACGAAATGCGGCGGATTATCCGCGAGGATGAACCCGCTCGCCCCAGCTCACGTGTGAGTACCTTAGAAGGCAAATTATCGACCACCGTCTGCGATCAACGGCAAACCAACCTCAAGCAGCTTTCGAGAACGCTCAAGGGCGAGCTCGACTGGATCGTATTAAAGGCACTTGACAAAGATCGAATACGGCGTTATCAGTCGGCGAGTGATTTCTCCGAAGATATCCGACGTTTCCTAAGCGATGAACCGGTCAAGGCCTGTCCACCCAACTGGCGCTATCGCATGGGTAAATTGGCCAGGCGACACAAGGGATTGCTATCCGCAGGCGTGATGCTCCTGGCCGCTGCATCCATTTTTAGCCTGCTCCTGTGGAACGAACGCTCGACGACTCTCGCCGCGCTGGCCGGTGAGCGCGATCAGCGTATCGTCGCCGTTGAGCAACGGCAACGGGCCAAAGATCAGGAGCAATTGGCCCTGCAACGCGAGGCCGCTGCGGTGGAGTCACGTCAACTGGCGTTAATGAATCAATACAATGCAGAAATCGTCTCAGGACAAGTCGATTTGCAACGAGGTTATCTGCGACGACTGGAAAGCAAACTACGAGGGCACCTTCCCCTTGGGGACCAAAAGGACCGGCGGGGTTGGGAGTGGAACTACCTATGGGCTGCGGGGCATCCCGAGGTTCGCACCTTGTCTGCTTCCGCTGCTCAAACCTATGCTACCTGGAGTCCCGACGGACGCTATATCGGTTCATCAGGGGATATATGGGACGCAAAAACTGGACAGTCACTGTGGCGATTCGATCCTGCAAGTAATCTTCGATACAGAAGTGCTTGGAGTCCTAACAGCCAATACTTCGCTTGGGGAACATCTAATGACGATGACAGTGTTTATCTATGGAACCGCGCAGCGGATGAACTGTTTGAATTGCGTGGGCACACAGATAGCGTTTGGTGCCTGGCTTGGAGCCCGGACAGCAAACAGTTGATCTCCGGAGGCATCGACAAGACGCTCCGCATTTGGGACATAGCCAGCCGCGAAGTGGTTCACAGCTTGCAAACTCCCGACTACGTTAGCGATGTAGCCTTTAGCCCAGACGGCGAGTTGATTACGGCGGCTGTAAAGCGTAAGGGAGTGCTCGTTTGGCAAGCGGGATCAGGTGAATTGCTTACCGAATTGGGTGTCGAAATGAGTGTCGAGAAACCAAGGGATTTCGAACTTGTTCAGCTCTCCTGGCGTCCTGATGGTCGGCAACTGGCAGTATGTACGACGAAGGCATGGCTACTGTTTCGTCGGGACAATTGGTCGTTGAATCGAAACGTAGGGCTACCGTATCAGCGAGGACAGGATATCGCCTGGAGTCCAGATGGGAGCAAATTAGCAGTTGCTGACGGACAGGTTATCTCCTTATGGGACCCAGCCGCTGTCGAACCTGAGCGAGTTCTAACAGGGCATACAGCCCCTGTTATCAACGTTGACTGGAGCCCTACGAACCAGCAGCTGGTGACGTCCGACAATTTAGGGTCGGTAAAAATCTGGGATTTGAATTCGCGCAACAATCCCACTTTGGTTTCTGTAGACGCGGAGCTTCAGTCGTTGGCGTGGACTAATGACGGCGATAGCTTGTTGCTTGAGCATACCGATGGAGGAACTTCAACCTGGAATCCACAACAAAGCGGTCCGATCGTTCGTTCAGCGTCGTCAGGATCCGTCGAACATTCCTTATGGAGCCCTGACCACAGTCGCGTGGCGAAATATACGGACACCGATCCAGCGTTGGTACGAATTCGTAAGGGAAAAGATTACACAGTACACGCCGTCTGCCGCTTAGAATCCGAGGGAAATATATCCCAAATGGCCTGGTCAAATGACGGGAGATTCTTAGCAATTGCTCAGCAGTTGGAAAAGCGAGTGATGGTAACGATGTGGGATGTCGACTCTGAAAAGCGCATCTCAAAGTGGACCTACGTGGGACCGGTTGGAACTGGTAACGATGTGTCAAGGTACCCTTTGAAACTGGTCTGGTCACCCGATCACCAACACCTTGCCGTAGGCTCTTGGGGTGAAGAGGGCGATAACGGCACCCAGATCTGGCAAGGGCACATCTACGTAGTCGATGCGCAGAGTGGTGCCTGCGTCCGGAAACATAATATCGGTGGCGGGACGCACCGTGCCGACATCAGAGCCATTGCATGGCGACCGGATGGGGAGGCGGTGGTCGCTGGTACTCAACTGGGACTAATTGAAGCCATCTCGGTGGATTCTGGATCCACCCTATTTTCTCATCCCTTGAATAGCACATCGATCCGTTCTCTCAGTTGGAACTGGGACGGAGACCGTGTCGCCGCTGCGGCTGATGATGGTTCGGTCAAGATCTTAGACGCAAGTTCAGGTACAGACTTACTGACCTTCTCGCTCGAAGGCAAACCACACCACGTGGCATGGAGTCCCAATGGCAGGCGTTTGGCGGCAGCGACGCCAACTGGCCAAATTCAGGTTTGGGACGCAACCCGCGCGTATGCATGGGAGGAGAACAAGGATCGCCGTGGCGAGTTGGCTCGAAGTTACGCTGTGGCCATCGCCGGCGAGACCGCAAACGAGCGCGAGGCCAGGCTACAGAAAGTGCTGTCCCTCGCCCCTGATACGGTCGATACCTGGATGCTACGAGGCAACGTGCGTGCAACTCTTGGAGATTTTGAAGGTGCGGCAGCGGAGTATTCCAAAGCAGTTGACCGCAACAGGAATCACTCCGTCAGTGCAGCCTATAATTATGGAATCGCGCTGTTGGGATCCGGCCAGTTCGATGCATTCCGAGAGCACTGTCGCGCAATGCTCAATGACATCAAAGGCTCTGCTAAAAGCCCATCGATCAAGAGAAACTTTGTCAAGTTAACCAGGTTGATACCCCAGTTGGACATCGACGCTGAAATTTCAATTCAGTTTGGCCGCGACTTCGTTAAAGAATATGGTGCTTCCAATGCTTCGGCCAAGTTGGTATTGGGAACCTGCCTCTATCGCGGTGGCAAATTTCAGGAAGCGGCAGAGCTTCTCGCTGAAGCAGCGGAGCAATTGGAACGCCAGGGAAATCCGGCTGAGCGGCCTGATTTAGCCAACGCGCTATGCGTGCTCGCGATGACTCGGCATCAACTTGGACACCCTTTTCAAGCCAATCGAATCTTGGATCAATCGTTTGACATAGCTCAAAAGTTACCCAATAACATCAGTTGGTCGATAGCCGTACCTTTGCAGGTCCTCCTACGAGAAGCGAGAGCCTTAATCCAGAACGGGCCGATTGGAGGGGAAAACCAATCGGGTGAAGCTAGAAAGTAACGGACTCATGGACATCTAATGCAAAGACAGCCCTCGGACGATTTGTTTGGGTCGAACTGCTCACTTCTCTTTCGCAGTTTGATGCATCGCGCGAAACTTGCGAGGTGTCATGCCCATTCTTTTGCGAAAGTGCTGAGTGAAATGACTCTGATCGCAAAATCCATGTGAGACCGCGACACGGCAGATACTATCCGTACATTGCAAAAGCGATTCTGCAGCCGCCTGAATGCGTACACGGAGTATGAGCTCATAGGGCGAAGTTCCAAAAGCCTGCTGTATCTTTCGATTCAGTGTTCGCGGTGGATTCTTTGGACAGCCACATTGACGCAGGATCGGGACGATTTCGCGGCTTGTCCCGCCGTTGGCGGCGTCTTTTTGCAAATGCTCTATGACAAGAATGCTTAGACCAATTGGGCTTCGCGAGATACAACGATGGCCTCCAATTGGGCGCCGATGCCGAAGCTGCCGATCGTGACGGAAGTCGTGAAAACGGCTGTTACGGAACCAGCAATATGGAGTTACACGGCTTCGACGGCACCCGCAAACCGGTTTGCTGCCGATTTTGATGCAATGACCTGGGCCACCGGCAAGTCGGGCTTTGGCACCGAGGGTACACCGAATTCTGTTATTGGTACGGTATGGTCGACATCCGATATCGGGATGATTCGCGATATCGAATTGTCGGATACGGAATCCTTTGCGAGCTTGCATTGGCTGGTTCATCACGATGAAGACACAGAGATTTTCATCAATGGCCAGCTTGCCGCGAAGTTTTCGGGATACAGCGTTCAATACGATCTGCGCCCACTTTCTCCCGCAGCTTTGTCACTATTGAAGTCCGGCAAGAATCGCATTTCGGTACATTGCCATCAGACGGGCGGAGGCCAATATATCGATGTTGGATTTGCAACGGTAACAAAGCCAGAGTGATTGGGTTCGCAAAGCAAAATCTATTAACTAGGACGCTTGTTTTGGCTGAAGGCACCCGTGCCGTCGGTTTTGTAGGACGTGCCTCCCGGCACGTCTGAAATGATTAACGCCAAAACGGGGTTTAGAGACCAGCACGCATTGGTTTGCGCCGTGTCGGGAGACCCGTCCTACTTTACTTCGTAGCAAAGCAGCAGGCCTTGGTCGCGGATGTAAAGCTTGCCGTTGGCGATGATCGGGTGTGCCCAAGCTGGCGCGTTGGTGCGATCGGGTTGCTCAAAGCGAGCGAGTTCCTTGTAACCCTCTTTGGATGGTTCGATGAGAACGATCGGTCCTTCTTCACTGCGAAGGTAAAGTCGGCCATCTGCATAGAGCAGAGCTCCCTTTGGACCTTTTCGATCACGCCACAGGATCTCGCCTGTTTGGAAATCGATGCAGGTCATTATCCCGCCGCCGTTTCCACCGTTGGCACCGTAAAGTGCTCCGTCGATGACGATCATCCCACCGTGGTGGTTCTGCATACTCGTTGTGAAATAGACTTCTTCTGCTTCGAACTTCCCTTCGCTGGTTTTATTTAACTTCACCGCACCACCGCCGGCACCATAGGCGGACGCTGCGAAGATGAGGCCGTCTTGATAGATCGGTGTCGAGCAGTTGATGCCCATCCCGTTCGATGGCTTGTTGTATTGCCAAAGCATCTCACCTGATTCCGCTGATACACCAACCAGTGCACTGGAGCTCATCTGAACGTATTGTCGAGAGCCTTCATGCTCGATGACAATGATGGACGAGTAAGCTGCACCGGCACGGCTGCCACCCCCGAAGCCACCGCGCCGGCCGCCACCACCCGCGTTGCCAGGAGGTCCAAATCCGCCGGCTGCCATCCCAAATGTACCAGGATTGACCTGACCTCCAACGAATCCTTGATCGGGACTCCAGACTTGTTTCTTGGAATCGGTGAACGGTTCCGCTGCGCCGGCGTTGATGCGAATTGGCTTCAGCTCTTTATCGTTCGCATCTTGAGGAAGAATCTCGATCGCTTTGATCGCTGGATTTTCAATTTGTTGTTTGAAGGTAATCTTTAGCTCACCCTCTGCAATCTCGACTGGCACCGACTCGACATAGGCTTTTCGAAGTCCTCCAGCTTTTTGAAACGGGTCGAAGTCTTTGAACTCCTTGCCCTGGACCGTAAAACTAAATACCCGCTGCCCGGCTGCTGTGATGCCTTGATATGTCTCTGCAAAATGCAGGTGCACTTGGTACTTGCCGTTGGGCAGCTTTTGACTGAAGCCCGTCATGCCCCAATGCTCGCTGACATACAGTGTTGGATCCGTAGGATGGGCCTCCAGGCCCGTCACATCCACCGCGGGAGCTTGAGGAGCGTTGTTTCCCCGAGGCTGACCACCACCTCGTGGACCTCGTTCACCTTCGATGGGTCGGCTAGCAGCAGTAACTGGAGCGCTTTGCGTTGCACCTGCAGTGGCCGTTGTTTTCCAAATCACTTCGCCTGTCGCCTTGTTGAGTGCAACCAGCATTGCACTGGATGCTCCAGGAGTGCAGATCACGTTGTCGCCGTCTACCAGAGGCGATTCGCGAAAGTTCCACATAGGAGCAGTGCCACCGAAATCGTCTTTCAAGCTTTTCTGCCATAGGATTTTGCCGTCCTTTGCGTCGAGGCAAGCCAGTCGTCCGCTCATCCCAATCGCAAAAATGCGATTGCCATCGACGGTTGGCGTTCCCCCGGGACCTTCTTTCGATTGAGGCACATCTTGAGGCTGGGTATCGCCGAGTGAACTTGCCCAAAGTTCTATGCCATCCGTTTCCGAGAGAGCCCAAACAATCTCTTTGCCGTCGCGGTTGCTCAGCCCGTACAGTCTGCCATTGGACACGGCTGGGGCACTGTCGCCGCCACCCAAACCCTGTATTCTCCAAGCCAGCTTCGGTCCACCCTCGGGCCAGTTTTGCAACAAACCGGTTTCGCTGGAAACCGCATTTCGATGCGGGCCTTGCCACTGCGGCCAATCTTCAGCCATTGCCGGTTGAATCAACAAAACGAGTGCCAGATAACAATTGATTCGCCGCATAGCATTTGCCTCAGGTGGAATTTGGATTGGGGTTCTGTAATACTAATGCGAAATCGCGACTGCCAAGGGGCCAAAAAAAGTAGAAAGGGCCTCCTGGCCCGTATGATTATGAGACCGGCCGTCTGATCATGAGAGTCGTGTAGAATTCGTTGCGACAGTCAAGACGGGCCGGGAAAACCGTCCTACGGATGAATGGCTGTGTCTGCAGCCAACTGCATTTGGCTGAATCGCGGATCTTCAGCGGGCGTGTGTCCCTTTACCACGATGCTGGCTTCCCGGTGGTTCAACAGCAACTCGATCCAGTCGATCCACGGGATCAGCGGAGTGCCCGATTGACGGCTGACACATTCATTGAGCAATCGGTCCAGCAAAGCTTGAGATTGCTCGAACGCCTTGACTGCTTCGTCGGCTCGTCCCGCACGGTGGTTGGCGATGGCAACGAGCGGAGCGGCAATTCCTTTTCCAAACCATTCGGCATCATTCGATTGTTCCAACCTTTGGATTGCCTTTTCCAAGTTGCCGGCACGAAGGTGAGCCCAGCCGGCAACATACAGGTTGGCGGCGTAATACATCGATGCGTATTTGTGTCGGAGTTTCTTGTTAGAACCAGATAGTTTATTCTCAACGTCCAGCAGCATTTGCTCAACCGAGTTGGCCAGCGGAGCAGCCTTGTTATGTGAGATGTCGTCGACCAATAAACCACGTGTTACCACGGACATCGGATCGTTCGTACCCAGCGGCTCAATTTCCCGAGTGATTCGTTCGTAGGCTTTGGTTTGGCCTGCATAAAACAATAACTGTGGCACTCCAGAAAGCTCAGCGTGCTGAGCTGAGCATCCAATCTCGACAGCTTGTGAGAAATCTGCTGCTGCCGCGTCCCATCGACCAAGCTTGGCATTTAATCTCCCTCGCTCCAGCCAGACCAAGAAATACTGAGGAAGTATCACGGTCGCTTCGGTATAGGCTTTGTACGCCTCAGACCATCGTTGTGCATCCGCGTGAACTCGACCTGATGCAAGTAAAACGGTGGTTGAATTCAGTCGTTGATTGAACCCTTCCAGATCCTCGCGTGCCTTATTGGCGGTCTCCTCTGCCGCTTTCGCCTCGTGGAGCGCGATCACTTTCTCATCGCGTTCGCGAATGGCGACTTGCGCCTGCCAAACACTTACGATCATCCCCAACAGCAACGCGGCTGTCACAGACGACGCGGTCGTTATTGCGACTTTGTTACGTCGGGCGAACTTGGTGAAGCGATACCAAGTAGATGGCGGACAAGCGACCACAGGCTGGTGCACGAGGAATCGCGACACATCTTGGGCCATCGATCCAGCGGTTGCATACCGCCTGTTCCGATCCTTGTCCAGGGCCTTCATGACGATCCAATCCAGATCGCGTTTCATGGAAGAGGCAAGCTTTGCAAGATCCAGTTTGCGATTCGCAGCAACTGTGTTAGCAAGCTGATTGTTAAGCGTAGTAGGTTCGGGACTTCTGGCCCGACCTTGGTTTTCGTCAACGGGCCAGGAGACCCGTTCTACCGCTTGTCTAAGCCGTGTGCTAGGTCGGTGGGGTTCTTCGTCGCGAATGATTCGCCGCAGTTCGTCAAATCCAGCACTTTGTAACCGTTCCGAAGCAAATGGTGTCGTACCAGTCAATAATTCGTATAGCAGAACGCCCAGGGAATAAATGTCACTTCGAGTATCGATGTCACCCGTACTCATGCCAGCTTGCTCCGGACTCATGTACGCCGGCGTCCCAACCATAGAAGCAAAGCGAGTGTACATCGTCTTGATGGTCAAGCTCTGGCCGATGGCCTTGGCAACGCCGAAATCGATGACTTTCACGAGCGGATGGCCATCTTGGAGCGTCACCAAGATATTAGAGGGTTTTAAATCTCGATGGATGATACCCTTTTGATGTGCATGTTGGATTGCGTTGCAAATATCGACAAACAGTCTGAGGCGTTCAGCAATATCGAGCTGATGACCGTCACAGTACTCGGTAAGTGGCACGCCTCGAACAAGCTCCATCACGAAGTAGGGCTGAGCTGATTCGGTGACGCCCGCATCGAAGACACGGGCGATGTTCGGATGATCCATCAAGGCGATCGCTTGCCGCTCTGCTTCAAAGCGAGTCAATACCTCGCGAGATTCCATTCCAGGTTTAATGATTTTAAGAGCTACTCGTCTGCGAATCGGCGACTGCTGATCTGCAACATAGACCAATCCAAATCCACCTTCGCCAATCTGCTCCATCAACTTGTAAGGGCCAATCATTGTTCCGAGAGCTTGTCCGGTGGAGGATTGGTTCTTGGCACCATGCGAGTCTGTTTCATCATTGACAAAATCGCGTCGGTCTGCTTTGGCAACGATCGGTGTATCAACCGGATTGTCGTCTCGTTCATGTTCATGCAGAAGAGCTGTGACGGATGCAAGTAGAACGTTATCGCTGCGGCACGCAGCAACGACAAACGCAACTCGATCCTCGGTGCGCTCGATATCGAGTGCTTCCAAGAAGATTGATTTTTCTGAAGTTGGAGAAGGGTTCATTGAGTATCAAATGGTAGGTTGGCTCTCCCGAGCCGACTTGTCTTATTGCGATAGTAATTTTTGTGATAATGATTGTTGGGAGAGTGGCTTTTGTGGTAGTGGCTTTTAGGTTCTTAACTTTCTCGACTCTGGAAAGCCGAGTTACGCACTTTGCTACTCATTCAATTCACGTCCTAGCCATGCTCTTGCATAGGCCCAATTTCTTTTCACCGTTCGTGGCGACACGCCGAGCGATTTCGCCGTTTCTTCGACGCCTAGCCCAGCGAAGTAGCGAAGTTCGACGAGTTTCGCCATTTCGGGATCTTCGGCAGCGAGCTTCGTGAGTGCGGCATCCAAATCGAGAAGCTGATCTATGTCACCGATTTCAATCGCCACATCCTCACTCAGATCTTGCCGTTCAAAGTCCCCGCCGTGTTTCACACTCTGCCGACGCCTAGCGTGATCCACCAAGATTCGTCGCATGGCTTCTGCCGCCGCCGCGAAGAAATGAGAACGACCGTCCCACTTGATCTCTGCGTTTCCGACCAAGCGGATATACGCCTCGTGGACCAGCGCCGTCGCTTGCAACGTTTGATCAGTCATTTCTCGATTCAGTCGGTATCCGGCTAGTTTCCTCAGTTCTGAGTAGACGAGCGGCAGCAACTCGGATGCTGCAGCCGTATCGCCTTGTTCAATCTGCTCCAAAATTTTGGTTACTTCCGTCATGCATCTAGCGCGATGGCATCCTACTGGTTCGCATTCAACTTAGCGGTTGCCTTTTTCTTTTTCGATTGCGGTAACGCACTTGCATTTTTTACAACCTTTCGATTTGGAACCCACTCCGGTTCCTTCAATGTAGCATCCCACGCTTCCCATGCAGCGACGAG
>JANPLP010000479.1:0-2625 GCA_031426595.1 Planctomycetia bacterium
ATCGAGCGAAAAGCGACCTGCGAGGTACTTCGCGGTCCTATTCGCGCGGCTACTTAGGAGTTTCCATGCAGGGCAAAGCTCAATCTGATTCGACCGGCAGTGACTTGCGTGGTCTGGCGAGTTCGTTTGGGTGTGCGGATGTCGATCAGGCTGAAAGAACCTTGCGGAGCATCCTGTCGCTCGGTTTGCCAGACGATTTGGTCAGCAATCTGTTTCAGCAACTGGCCAGTTTGCTGCCTGCGTCGACCGATGCGGATCGCGTGCTCAGCAACCTCGAACGCTTCGCTCACGCGTCACTCTCACCCCAAGCTCTGTTAGCACTGTTTGAGCGAGAACCGGAATCGCTTGCGTCATTGGTGCAATTGTTCGCAACCAGCCAATACATGGCTGATCAGTTGATCAAGGACCCAGTCGCTTTTGATTTGCTGCGGATGACAGATGGCCAACCCGTCCGCGCATCTCTATTGGCAGATGAGATTTTGGCGGAGGTCAATGCCGCCACGGAGATACGGCACGTGATGCGTGCGATCCGAGATTTCCGTCATCGCGAAAACCTGCGGATTGCCTATGGCGATTTCATTGGTGGATTGCCAGCGGAAATAGTCACCGAACAGTTGTCGTCTTTGGCGGATGCGATTCTTCAAGCGGCGGTGTCGGCGGCGCGGCGGGAGATGTCGAGCAAACGGGATGCTCCTTTGCGATCCGATGGCAAACCGGCGAGGTTTGCCGTGATTGCGATCGGTAAATTGGGTGGCGCTGAACTGAACTATTCCAGCGACGTGGATCTGCTGTTTGTTTGCGACGAAGCAGTCGAAGCGGCTGCGTGGCGAGGCATGTCGAGCATCGATTACTTCGAACGTTTGGCGCAATTGCTTATTCGCATCATCAGCGAAGCGACACCGGCGGGAATTGCGTATCGCGTTGATATGCGGATGCGACCCGGTGGCACACAGGCTCCCCTAGTCATCTCGGCTCCGGAAGCGATTCGTTATTACGATTCGTCGGGACGAACTTGGGAACGACAAGCTTTCGTGAAAGCTCGCGCGGTGGCTGGCGATTTGGAATTGGGGCGAGAGTGCTTGGCACAACTGCAACCGTGGGTCTATCGTCGCTACCTCAACCGAGCCGACATAACGGGCATCGCTGCACTCAAACGGCGCATCGAAAAACAAGCCGCTGCAGTGGGGATCGATCGCAACAATGTAAAGCTTGGACCAGGTGGCATTCGAGACATCGAGTTCGTAATTCAGTTTCTGCAGTTGCTCAACGGCGGCGATCTCCCCGCACTTCGCGAATCGAACACTTTCCGGGCAATCCAGTTGCTCGAACAGGAAAAGTGTTTGACCATGACGGAGCGCGAGTCACTTTCGACCAACTATCGCTTCGCACGTCGGCTTGAACACTACTTGCAAATTATGTTCGATCGCAAAGCTCACACGTTGCCTGCGAACCAAAATGAAATGCAACGCTTGGCCCAGCGCATGGGGTACCGCGATCAACCCGAGCAAACTGCAGCTGTGCAATTGCGCACTGAGTGGGCTGAAAAATCGGCCCTCAATCGTCAGATCCTCAATCATCTGTTACACGATGCATTTGCCGACGAGGACGCTGCGTCCTCCGAGAGCGACCTGCTGCTTGATCCTGAACCTGATGAGGCCACCATTGCCAGTGTGCTCGCACCGTATGGATTCCAAGATCCTCAGCAAGCCTACCGTCACCTGCTGGAGCTCTCGAGGGAAAACATTTCGTTCTTATCGACTCGCCGCTGTAGACACTTCTTAGCCGCGATCGCAATGCGTTTGCTGACCGCGATCGGTGCCACCCCGAACCCTGATTCGACGCTGGTGAACCTGGCGCACGTCAGCGATTCTCTGGGCGGTAAAGCGGTCTTGTGGGAGTTGTTCTCAGCTAACACGCCGTCCATGGAGTTGTGCATCCGGTTGTGTGCGTGCAGTCCGTACCTGGTGAGCATCCTAACCAGCAATCCAGGCATGATCGACGAGCTGATGGATTCTCTGATGCTCGATTGTTTGCCGACCTACGATGAGCTGGACGATAATTTGACCGAGTTGTGTCGCCGAGCTGAGGACCTCGCGCCGATCCTTCACAGCTTTAAGAATTCGATGCACCTGCGAGTTGGCGTGCGTGATATTTTGGGCAAAGAGCAGATTTCAACGACGCATGCGACGCTTTCCGACATCGCCGAAGTTTGCTTGAAGCAGGTGATCGAATTCGAGTACCATCGCTTAGTGCAGCGTCTGGGTGTACCGATTTGTTCTGAAGGTCCGCGGGCCGGTTCGGCGGCTGAATTGGTCGTGCTGGCAGTTGGGAAACTTGGCGGCCGCGAACCGAATTATCATAGCGACCTGGATGTCATTTTTTTGTTCGATGGCGAAGGTTCAACTCGCAGCCTCCTTCCCGCTAGGAAATTCGAACCGACCACCAATCGCCATTTCTTCAACCAACTCTCGCAGCGGATCATTCATGCGGTCACCAAGACTGGAGTCACCGGGCGGCTCTATGACCTCGACGTTGGCTTGCGGCCGCTGGGGAGTAGTGGTGAACTTGCGATCACGATCGATGATTTGCGAGCCTACTTTGCGAGCGGCGCTGGAAAAGCATCGG
>JANPLP010000480.1:0-7502 GCA_031426595.1 Planctomycetia bacterium
TACAGGTGATATCAATTTTGCGGGGCTTTTGTTCCGATCTTCTAAGACAATCGTATCGATACTAGACTGCAGCGACGTTGAAGGCAAGAAAGGGCTATGGCCAGCGTTTATCAGAATGTTCTGGTATAGGCTTCCAGCGTGGCGGGCCGCGCGAGTGCTCACAATATCGCAATACTCCAAGGACGCGATTCTGCGTGTTGCAAAATGCCCAGAGGGTAAGATCTCCATAATACCTGTCGCTGTTTCAGATGAGTATAAATACACGCCTAAGAAGAAACTCAGCTCACCACCTAGACTGCTTCAAGTTGGTACTTCTCGAAACAAAAATCTAGAGCGTGTTGTTGATGCGATTGAGGGAATAGACTGTGTGTTAGTGATTATCGGCGAACTTTCCAGTGAGCAGATTTCGCTTTTACGGCAACGGAACATTTGCTATGAGAATGCTGTTGGGATATCGACCACGGAGCTCTTCAGTGAATACGTCAGGTCAGACATTGTTGTCTTTGCATCGACTTTCGAAGGTTTCGGAATGCCTGTCATAGAAGCTCAGGTAGTGGGGCGTCCGGTAGTAACGAGTCATGTAACTTCACTGCCAGAGGTTGCGGGTGAAGCGGCTGTTTTCGTTGACCCATTGGACACATTGAGTATCCGGAATGGCATCTCACAGTTGCTTGAGGATGAGTCATTAAGGAATGATATTGTGGACCGTGGTCGGAAGAACGCCTTGCGATTTAATGCAGAGAGCATTGCGCTGGAGTACCTTAGCCTGTATCGAGAGCTAGCGAGATAGATATGAAGTTGAGAAACAATTGCGAGGATAGTCTGATTTATGAGTAAGCACTACGAGACATCCGATCATCGCTCTGGAGATACAGATTTTTCTGGAGTCCAAGAGGGAAACAAGAGATGGTGGACCGAGAACACCATGTCGTACGATTGGGGAGAAAGGGTCCCTCTTGAGCGATACTCCATTGAATGGTACGACGAAATTGACAGGCGGTTCGTGCTGGATAGCGCACTGTACGCGCATGAGAATTCTATATTCGATAAAATAATCCCGTTTGATCAGCTTTCCGGGAAGCGTGTTTTAGAAGTTGGATGTGGCATGGGATTGCACACGGAACTGCTTGTGAGATCCGGTGCTGCTGTGACGAGTGTTGATATCTCTGAAACATCGGTTGAGGCGACCAGAAAAAGGCTCGGTCTTAAAAAATTAGAGGCAATAATCATTCAGCAAGATGCTGAGAGCCTGCCATTTTCGAATAATTCATTTGACTTTGTCTGGTCTTGGGGTGTAATTCACCACTCAAGCAGGACGGCAAAAATCGTTCGTGAAATTGGGAGAGTGTTAACTCCTCAGGGTAGTTGTCGCGTGATGGTGTACAATCGTGACGGAGCAAGTGCTTGGCGAGCTATTGCGAAGTATAGGTGGCTTCGACTTGGCGCATTGCGTGGAGTTTCAGTCGATACCGCACTTAACCGCGGGACAGATGGTTTCCATGCACGTCATTATACTTTGGATCAATTTGAAGACTTATTTCGCGCGTACTTTGTAAATGTCTCTAGCGAAATCTGTGGTCAAATCCCAGACGCACTACCGTTGCCAAGAATCGTTAGACGACTTGCGCAACGATTCGTAACACAGGGATGGATGAAGCGTGCTCAGTCGCGGCGTGGTAGTTTCATATTCCTCTCCGCAGACACCGTAATGCAGTAGAGCTGAGGAGCGAGAGTCCTTGTTAACTTATTATCGGCGAAAGCTGAGCCCGAATGCGAACCGCATGGCTCACTACATCATTCTTCGAATAGCTGATACGCTAAATTGTGACCCGCGGGAGCCCAACTGAAATGTGCGGAATTGCTGGGCTGATTTGTAGCGGAAAGCCATTAAACAAGCACGTATTGTTGGCTTTCATTGAGAAGCTTCGTCATCGTGGTCCAGATGACAGCGGTTACTTTGTGAATGAAACCGGGGTCGTTGGTTTCGCGCACACTAGGTTGAGCATATTGGATCTTTCTACATCGGGTCATCAGCCAATGGCGTTGCCCGATGGCCGCTATACGATTGTGTTCAATGGAGAAATATACAATTTTCGAGAATTGCGTGCAGAGTTACAGTTCCTGGGAAGAACATTTGTAAGTGATTGCGATACTGAAGTTCTGTTGCATCTCTACGCCGAGTGCGGAGAAAAGATGCTTGATCGTTTGGAGGGGATGTTTGCATTCGCCATTTGGGATGAGGTTAAGCAAACGTGTTTTCTGGCGCGCGATCCACTTGCCATTAAACCCCTTTATTATTGGCATCAGAATGGTCACTTGGCATTTGCTTCGGAACTTAGAACTGTACTTGCTGCGAAGCTGGAAACTCCGCAGTTGGATCAATCTGCAATTGCGCAGTATTTTTTGTTCGGTAGTGTGGCTGAGCCTGCTTCGGTCGTATCAAATGTGAGAACTCTGCCCGCTGGTCACTGGGGGCTTTGGCGCGATGGTACATTCGTTACGCACTCGTACTGGGAGCCTCGATACCGCGTGCGTTCAGTTGGTGAATCCGAAGCGGTTTCGATTACGAGGTTGGCTTTGGATGAAAGCATCAGACGTCATTTTGTAAGCGATGTTCCAGTTGGCATATTCCTTAGCGGCGGCATGGATTCGACTGCCTTGGTGGCACTCGCGCGCGCAAATGGATTCCAAGATATTAAGACGTTCTGCATATCGTTCGACGAGAACGATTTTAATGAAGGCGAAACCGCTCGAAGGACGGCTGAGCATTTTGGTACTGAACATCATGATTGGCGACTGACGTCGGCGGACGGTGCGAACCTCGTAAAGGATTTTTTGCTCAGCACGGACAGTCCTAGCAACGACGGATTTAACACCTACTGCGTTTCAAAATTCGCTCGCAGCAAAGGCATGAAGGTCGTATTATCTGGATTGGGTGGCGACGAGATGTTCGGCAGCTACCCCTCATTCCGTTCTGTTCCAAAACTGCTTCGACTCAAGAACGCCAGCAAGTATATGCTGGGCATCAACAAGCTGCTTGCCGCTTGCATGCGAAATTTGTCGAGTGATTTTCGGATTCAACGATTGGCGGAGCTAGTAGGAATAAGTGGCGAAGGGAAATTGGCCGCCTACTGGGCCATGCGAGGCTTCTTCACCCCGATAGAGACAAGGAAGTTGGTGCAACGGTTTACTAGTAGTTCATCAGAAATCCAGTCGCAATCGCTGTTGAGTACTGCTGTTCCAGCGCTGCCGACGCCCCAGGATCTGGTAGCGTACTTGGAAACCACGCGTTACATGCGGAATCAGCTTTTGCGGGATAGCGACGTTTATAGCATGGTGCATGGTTTAGAGCTTCGGGTTCCTTTTGTTGATAGAAAACTGTTTGACGCGGTAGCCAGTATTCCGGCTGCAATTCGGCTTGCGCCTGGGAAGAAGTTGCTCGCCGATGCCGTTCCTGAAATTCCTGAGTGGGTAGTAAATGCTCCGAAGCGAGGCTTCCGCTTCCCCTTCGAAGATTGGGTCGTGAACCAGTGGGGCGACACGTTCAATAAATCTGAAGAGGAGTCTCCGGTGACATTGGGTTCTTGGTACAGGAAATGGATCTACTTTGGGCTTGATAACTTCTTAAAAACTAACGGTCTGGCGATTTAATTGGCACGTGTCGTACAAACGATTGCAAGTACTCGAACTGCCCATGGAGGAACTTCGCGGAGCGTGCCTGCGCTATGTGATGCGCTTGTTCGAAACGGACTAGACAACTATCTAGTAACGGCCCGCCCCGTAGTTGAAAGTATGACCTACAATCTTCCGAAGGATCGCTCGCGTGTACGATTAGCGGTGGAGAATTCATACCTTCGGCAATTCGGCGTCGGAAGACAGTTTTGCAGTTTACTTGCTGAGCTTTCGAAAGACCAGACGGAACGCACGCTAGTTCATGATCACGCGATTTGGTTGCCTACAAATCATTCCGTTGCGAGGTACTGTAAAAAGCACCGCTTGATGAGGATTGTCAGCCCGCGTGGGATGCTCGGAACATGGGCAATGTCTCACCAAGGCTGGAAAAAACGAATAGCCTGGAATCTTTATCAGAAACGCGATCTAGCATCAGCCCAAGCGTTTCATGCGACCAGCGAGCAGGAAGCCGATGAAGTTCGCGCGCTGGGATTTCGGCAACCGATTGCGGTGGTGCCAAACGGTGTTGACGTTCCAACCACACTTCCTGCGAAACGCGACCTTGGATGTCGGCAAGCTCTTTTCTTATCGAGAATACATCCCAAAAAGGGACTCTTGAACTTGGTTCGAGCTTGGAAGGAAGCAGATGTTTCCGACTCTTGGAAATTATTGATTGCAGGTCCAGATGAAGGTGGTCACCAACGTGAAGTGGCAGGTCTAGTGTCGCAGTTGGGCATATCACAACAGATTCAATTCACAGGTGCATTTGATGACGAAAAAAAATGGCAGGCCTACGTTGACTCAGAACTCTTCGTGTTGCCATCATTCAATGAGAATTTTGGGATTGTGATCGCGGAGGCAATGGCGGCTGGTCTGCCAGTGATCACAACTACCGGAACGCCTTGGTCGGTTCTCAACGACCAAGAAATGGGATGGTGGGTTGACCCCACGATGGATGGTTTGGTCTGCGCACTTCGCGAAGCCACACAAATCAGTCAATCGAAGCTCGAAGTAATTGGCGCGCGATCAAAAACCTATGTTTGCGAGAACTTTACTTGGGACAGTGCCGCCAAACGTCTGGCTGAATTCTATTCACTTTTAAATGCGAAGCAAAAACGGTGAGCGACATGGATAAATTTGGAGAGTATGCGTACTCCTCGGCATTCGCCGACCATACTCAAAGCTACTTGTGGGGGCCCGTTATTGCAGAGCTAATCGCAGTCCCACAAATCAAATCCGTTTTCGACCTAGGTTGTGGTAACGGAGCATTTGCAAACACTTTAGCTGCCCGCGGATATCGGGTGGTTGGCATTGATGCTTCGGAGTCAGGTATTGCGCAAGGCAAAGCGACAAACAGCTCGGCGCAATTCGAGGTCGCATCAGCCTACGACGATTTGTCCCTAAGATTTGGAAAATTTGATTGTGTAGTTAGCCTCGAAGTAGTCGAGCATCTATACAGTCCGCAGTTATTTTCGCAATGTGTTTTTGATCTTCTCGTGCCTGGTGGCGTGGCTGTTATATCTACTCCCTACCACGGCTATCTCAAAAACTTGACGCTGGCCTTATCCGGGAAAATGGATGCACACTTTACGGCGCTTTGGGAGCATGGCCACATCAAATTCTGGTCGATTAAAACCCTAACGCGTTTATTGTCGGAAAAAGGACTTGTCGTAGACAGATTTCGGTTTGCTGGGCGTTTTAGGTACCTCGCCAAGAGCATGGTGGCTGTGGCACACAGGCCAATGAATACATAGATGGATCTGAATTTAATTACACCGTTGATTCTCACCTTTAACGAGGCGAGTAACTTAGAAGCAACGCTCAATGCTTTGCAATGGGCCAAACGCATTGTGATTGTCGATGGCGGGAGCACGGATTCGACACTTGCGATTGCTGAAAAGTTTAAACAAGTCGAAGTCTATCATCGTTCCTTCGATCACTTTGCTGAGCAATGCAACTTTGGGCTGACGAAAGTCGAGTCAGAATGGACCCTTTCGCTCGACGCAGACTATTTTTGTCCCGTTGAGTTCGTAGAAGAGTTGCGCACTTTAGATGTGGGCGAAATGTCTGGGTTTCAAGCGAGTTTTAGATATTGTGTTTACTCCAAACCGCTGCGAGCATCTCTGTACCCTCCACGTACCGTCTTGTACCGTACGAAAAATGCCCAATATCACCGAGATGGACATGCGCATCGCGTCGACGTCACTGGACCTGTTGGTGAAATGAAAAATCGTATCCATCACGACGATCACAAGTCGATAAGTGGATGGTTTGTTTCGCAAGCCAAGTACGCGAGACTTGAAGCCGACAAGCTCTTTGCAGTAGACGCAGTATTGAGTTGGAAAGATCGACTGAGAAAGAAGATTGTTCTTGCTCCATTTCTTACCTTGATCTATTGCTTGTTTGCTAAAGGGCTGGTCCTAGACGGTAGGGCAGGTTGGTACTACAGCATGCAGCGTGTTTTGGCGGAGTTGATGCTTTCCTTGGCGTTGCTAGATCGCTCGCTTAGCAAAAAATGCCGTGTCGATTCTTGAGTCTGATTTGTAACTGAGAGAAGAATCCGTGAACATAATAGGAATTAACGCTTACCATGGCGATGCTTCGGCGGCTTTGGTGGTTGAGGGGCAACTGGTCGCAGCGGTGGAAGAAGAGCGATTCAATCGCATTAAGCATTGGGCGGGCTTTCCATCGCTTTCTATTCAGTACTGCCTAGACTACGCGGGCATCGGCATTGAAGACGTCCAGCATATCGCGGTTTCGTTCAACCCATCGGCGAATCTGGGCAAACGACTTGCATTTGTCGCCGCACATAGACCCAGCTTTCGAGCGATCATGGATCGGTTGAAGCGGCAGGGTAAGACACTTGGCTTGGAAGATCAACTTGCGCAAGGGCTAGGTGTTGATCGCTCGAAAATTAAGGCCAAAATTCACCGAATCGAGCATCATCAAACGCACGTTGCGGCTGGCTTTTTGATCTCACCTTTTGCGGAGGCTGCGGTTCTAAGCGTTGACGGCATGGGAGATTTTACGAGCACCCTGACCGCTTATGCGCAAGATCGAAACTGGAAAGAGTTTGATCGCGTTTACTTTCCGCACTCGATCGGATTCCTGTACAGTGCAGTCACGATGTACCTTGGATTCCCCTACTATGGCGACGAATACAAAGTGATGGGATTGGCGCCGTATGGTGAGCCGGAGTTTGTTGATGCGTTTCGGAAGATGATCAAGCCGAAGGGAAATACTTTTGAGCTGAATCTCGACTACTTCACGCATCACAAACAAGGAGTGAAGATGACGTGGAACGACGGTGCGCCAATCGTCGAGCCGTTTTACTCGCGCAAATTGGTAGACGAGCTTGGCCCTGCTCGGGATCCCAAGGGCGAGATGACTCACCGGCACGAGAATATGGCGAAGAGCCTGCAAGTGGTCACCGAAGAGATCATTTTGCATCTGCTGAATCGCTTGAATGCGAAATGCGGTTCGAAGAATATTTGCATGACGGGCGGAGTGGCGATGAATTCGGTCGCTAATGGAAAGATTACAGCGAATACGCCATTTGAGAATATTTATATTCCGGCGGGGGCGGCGGACAATGGGACTTCTTTCGGGGCGGCGTTCTACGTCTGGAACAAAGTGCTTGGCAAAGAACGCAGCTTTGTGCAGGACCATGCTTACTGGGGATGCGAATCAACGGATGAAGAGTGCGAGGCCGCGCTGAAGGAGTCCGGTTTGCGGTATCAGCGGTACGACCAAGCGGCGCTGACGGATGCGGTTACCGATCTGATACTCGACGGAAAAGTTGTAGGCTGGTTTCAGGGGCGGATGGAGTT
>JANPLP010000481.1:0-7723 GCA_031426595.1 Planctomycetia bacterium
CTGACCGGACTGCCGCCATCAGGGCACGGTGCAGTCGCCAACGGATGGTACTTTCGCGACACCGGTGAAATCCGGTTTTGGCAACAGTCGAATCGGTTGATTCAGGGCCCAAAATTCTACGAGGGAGTTCAGACTGCCAAACTTTTTTGGTGGTTCAATCAAGGCGCTCCGGTGCAATGGTTTGTTACGCCCAAACCGCATTACGGCTGCGATGGCTCCAAAGCCTTCGGTATCCTTGATGAAACCGAGTGCGATTTGACGAAGCAGCTTGGCGAGTTTCCCTTCCATGGATTCTGGGGACCTAAAGCTGGGTTGGCCAGCAGCGACTGGATAGCGCGCGCTGCGGCCGTAGTGCTCCGCCAAAACCAGCCTCAGTTGACGATGGTCTATCTGCCGCACCTCGATTACGATTTCCAGCGATTGCCAACGCACGATGTCGCGCGAGTTGCTGAAGTGGACCGATGCGCGGGCTTGGTCATCGACGCCGCGCGAGAAATCGGCGCTCGACCCATTGTGGTGTCCGAATATGGACTTGTCCCAGTCGATCAACCGGTCCTCATCAATCGAGCCCTCCGATCCGCAAATCTGCTCGAAGTTCGCGATGGACCTTACGGCGAATCGTTGATGCCGATGGATTCGCGCGCTTTCGCGGTCGTTGATCATCAACTCGCCCACATCTACGTGGCCGATCCGAATGACATTCCGCATGTCAAACGATTAGTCGAGGCGTTGCCAGGCGTGGATGCGGTCGTGCCGCCGGGCGAACTCGAGCTCGACCATGAGCGCAGTGGTGAATTGATCGCGTTGGCGAAACCGAACGCATGGTTCGCTTATTACTACTGGCTGGACGATCAGCGCGCGCCGGACTTCGCTCGGACAGTCGACATCCATCGCAAACCGGGCTACGACCCCTGCGAACTCTTCATGACATCGCCGCTGCGAGCCGGGTTGCGGTTGGCGCAAAAGAAGCTCGGGATGCGTTATCGCATGGACGTCATCCCGCTCGACCCGACGCTCGTCAAAGGTTCGCACGGCCTTCGCCCTGCCCCGGAATCCGGCCCAGTCATCATCGGACCGGACGCTCCAAGTGACATGCGAGACTTCAAAGACTACGTCCAGCGCGAGCTCAAACGATAGCCTGAGCTGCCGCCCGTCGCTGAAATCACCAGTAGACATACTGCAAAAACTTCTCCTGATCTACCGTCGACAACTGCGCAATATCGCGAACCAGATAGCGATTCTCTTCTGTATCAATCAGCAGCTTGCCGTTCTCACCGAAATCGATCGCTTGGCTTTGCGTCCATCGCATTGAGAACTTAGCGCGGCCGAAATCAGTCTGAACATCGAAATCGACAAAGCCGAATTTGAGCGACACGCTGTAGATAGCTTGAATTTCTCGCATTAGATAACGTCGATCCAGGGCCTCAACAATCTCAATTTGATTTTCCGTGCCCCAGCTTCCGACGCTCCGAATCATGCCCAATTCGATTTCATCGCCATCCGGATTCCAACCGCGGACGCTCAAGTATTCGTTCGGGTGACTAGCCGGGAAAGCCCGCAGGATGAACACGCCGCTCCCCAGTTTCTCGTCTCCGTGCCAAAGCTCGAGTTGGCCGTAAGTGCCGCGACAAAACCGATGCTCACTCGGCTCAAGCCAATTCAGAGTCGGGCGCTCACGCGCCTCAAGACAGGCTGTCGACGACTTCTCTGCTCCCGTCGTTTTCTCCGCTGTAACCGATTGTTCAACCGCTTCGGATTCGGATTCAAAGCTGGCTTCTGCGGGTTTGAACGCGTGCAGCAAGCGGTCGACGTTTTGATCCTTCGAAACTTGGGTTTGGATTCGGACCAGTCGCGCGTAGGTTCCGTCGAGTGCGAGCAACTGGGAGTGCGAGCCCTGTTCGACCAGTTGCCCGCGATCGAAAACGAGAATTCGATCCGCGTTGCGCAGCGTCGAGAGGCGGTGCGCAATGGCCACTGTCGTGCGCCCGCGGGTGAGCACTTCAAGCGCTTCCTGGATGCTTCGCTCCGACTCCGCATCAATGTTGCTGGTCGCTTCGTCCAAGATCAGCACTTGCGGATCGTACAACAAAGTACGGGCGATCGACAACCGCTGCTTCTCACCACCCGACAATCCAGCACCATGTTCGCCGAGTAGTGTTTCGTAGCCCAGTTGCGTGCGACAGATGAAGTCGTGCGCGCCCGCCGCACGAGCCGCTTGCAGTCCTTCCTCAATCGACGTTCCTGGCCGGCCATACGACAGATTTTTCCAGACCGTACCTCGAAAAAGGAATGAATCTTGAAAAACGATTCCGATGTTCTGTCGCAGTTGCTGCATGGAAAGTTGACGAATGTCGATGCCGTCGATTTCGATCGCACCCTCTTGAACATCGTAAAAACGGCTGAGTAGATTGACCATCGTTGTCTTCCCGGAGCCGCTGCGGCCGACAATGCCGATCATCTCGCCAGGCTTCACCTCGAACGAGACTTCTTTGAGCACCGGCTGGTTGCGGTCATAACCGAAAGTCACGCGATCGAAACGTATTTCACCGCGAGGGTTCTTCCAATCCACCGGCGCGGTCGCTTCCGCAATGGTCAGCGGTGTGTCGAGCAGTTCGAGGACCCGCTTACTCCCCGATAGGAAGCTGGTTAACCAAGTTGTGAAGTTGGACAGAGCGCTCAGCGGCGCGTAAAACATCGCTAAATAAGCTAAGAAAGCGATCAACTGGCCAAGCGTCATTTCGCGTCCGATGACATCTCGTCCCCCGACATACCAGACGATCAAGCCGCCTAAGCTAAAGACCAAGCCCATCGCGGCTGAGTAACTAGCGTTCGTATGATCAACCCAGACGCGCCAATGGCGCAGATGGTCGCTGGCCGTCTGGAACTTTTTGAATTCGCGATCCTCCTGCGCAAACGCCTTCACAACACGAATCCCGGACAGCATGCCGTTCAGCACCGACATCTGCTTGGAAGACGCATCCCACAACCGATAGTAACGCGGATAAACTTTCTGCCAGAATATCCACGATCCCAAAAACACAAGTGGCACTGGAATCAAGGTGTACATCGCCAGCTTGGGATTGATCCAAATCAGCATCGCGCCCACACCGAACAACTGGACAGTCTGCAGTAGGAAACCGCCCGTGATTTGATGCAGCATGCCGTGCAGAACTTCGCTGTCGTGCGCCACGCGACTGAGCGTGGAACCGACTTGATGCCGATCGTAGTACACGACCGCCAACTGTTGGAGCTTTTGCACCATTTGGGACCGCAGCGTGCTGGTCAGGCCGGTGCCGATGACCGTGGCCAACCGCCCTTTGATCACACCTACGAATGACAGAACCACGCGTGACGCGGCGAGTGCCAGCACGACCACGAGCAACGCGGTGGCAAAATTCAAGTTTGGGTTTGCAACAGCATCGGTAGAGAGAATGTTGTCGACTAAGTACTGCTGGAGCTTCGGGGGGATCAATTCCGCCGCTACGCCGATGACGGTTAGTGCCGTCAGCATCATCGCGCCGCGCATGTGTGGTCGCAGCAATTCAGAAACCCGTCGCAGAATCTGCCCCTTCTGCAAACATCGCGGACACGCTTCGTGTGCGTGTGCAAGTCGCAACTCGCACGTTGGGCAACGCGGTGGATCCAGCGGCTCCGCACCGACCGGATCCGCGGTTAGCAGAGATTCCGGCGAGCGATTGGATTCGCGAAGTTGCTCAAGCTTTCGGGAAACTTTGTGAAAGCGTCCCGCCAACCCATTGGAGTATCGAAGCACATCGACCCAACCCTCGTCGCGCAATTTAACTTGGAGCAGCCCGCAGCCGGTCCCCGAGTTCGTGCGAAACTTCTCGACTTGCTCCCAATCGATCACGCGCTCAACCTGTGTCGCTTGCATATCGCGAACGACGGACAAGTGGTCTTTAGTAACAACTAACCATTCGGATGTTGGGTGTCCGCCGAGTCCTATGTCGGTGTCGATGGTGAAAAGGATGGGCCGGTGGTTAAGTCCGGCAAGGTCCATACAACTACGTACCGAAGCAGGTACCAGGGTCGCATTGAACAACTGTCGAGTTCGCTTTGCCTAATGAGTTTCCAAAGATTCGAAAAGGGAATTTCACTCTATGGTTAAAGCGTTAAATGGGAAAGGTAAGCGCAGTCCCTACAGTCCAAATCCGAGAAACTTTTTGTGATGCTATCTACCGAGGACCGATTGCGAGTTACGGCGGATAAAAGTCAGCTCAGTTACACACGCGGCAACTTCGCGGCTCGCTTCTGCGCCACCATCGCCGCTAAGCTCCAGCACGCGTAGAACAAGATCCCAGCCCCGAAGGTAACCAGCATCGCCACGAACTTATCGGCCTGTGCCTGGGAACTCGCCGCCAAAATCGCTAGGGTGATGAGCAGGTAAATGGACAGCGCGAGGTTCTCCCACCACAGCAATGGCTTTGCATCGGGCAAACGCCTGCGAACCCACCACAACGACATCACCGCCAAGCCGCCGCAAGCGGACAAGGTCAATCCAAGGTAGGTCATCAGCTCGAGCAGGTCCGCCGCAAATACTGCGACGAGACTTAGTAATGCTTGGAATAAGGTTGCCACATATGGCGGCCGCCCCTGGGAATCGAACAACTTGGGCATCACACCATCTTCGGCCATCTTTTGATAGACGCGTGGACCGGTGAGCAACATCGAAAAGACGCTGGTCACCATCGCCAGCGTGATTGTCACGCGGACCAAGCGTTCAAACATATCGCCCCCTATAAAGTTGGCGACAATCGCAGCCACATCCTCTTGATTGGCGACCAATTCAGGAACCGGTGCGTAGACGAAAACGCCGTTGAGCAACAAATAGATAGCTGTGACGACAAGCGTCGCGCGCAGCATAGCCTGCGGCACAGTCCGAGCTGCATCGCGCGCTTCGCCCGCCACATAGACGGCTGCATTAAAGCCCGTGTAGCTGAGCGCTACCCACGACATTGAACCCAACAACACGATCCAGGCGTCAAACGTTCCCGGCAACCAGTTGGGATCTTGGCTGGTGAGAGGACCACCGCGCCAGCCGCTGTAACTGGCTACTGAGTAGGCCACCACAATGATCACAGCCAGCAACAGTACTTTGATGGCGACGATCGCATTCTGAATACGCGCACCAATGCTGACACCAGCGAGATAACAACAGGTGGCGACGACGATGACACCGGCGGCAATGCACTGGAGATTGAACGGTGATTGCCCGGCTGAACCGTAGACCGCGGCTCCTTTTGCCGCCAGGGCGATGGGGGCGGTAAAGCCAGCGATCAACGAAATCCACCCCGCAAGAAACCCAATGGATGGATGCACAAAGCGGCTGAGAAACAGGTACTCGCCTCCTGACATCGGCAATCGCGAGACCAAAGCCCCGTAAGCAACAGCACCGGAAATCGCCCACACGCCACACAACCACCACGCCAGCATCACGCGGCCCGGGTTGCCTAACGAACCCAACGAAAAACCGCTGGACGTGAACACTCCTGCACCGATCATGTTCGCAACGACCAAGGCCGCTAATGTCCAGATGCCAAATTGCGGCCCCGCAGGCACCGGGCTGTATTCCTCACTGGGTGCCAGTGATGGTGCCAGAGATGGCGGCTGGGATGGCGGCTGGCTGCTCAATGAATACCTCTGTCGCTTCCATGGACTCAAGTGAACGATCGAAACTAAAACTTGGATCTACATTTGCACTACTGTAACTGAAAAGTGACCACAATTGCGTGTCGCACGCCGATCATCGGCGCAGTCCGACCATAGAATGTGTTACCTCAAAGTTCGCCAGACATCCATCGCACTAGAAGGCTCGCTCAGTGATCAGTCTTTTCGATATGTTTAAGATCGGCATCGGCCCCAGCAGCTCGCACACCGTTGGCCCGATGATCGCGACTTGCAGATTTGCTGAGTTGCTTTCGCAGTCAATCGAGCCGCAGAAGATTGCGCGAGTCTGCGTGGAGCTTTTTGGGTCGCTGTCGCTAACCGGGCTGGGGCATCGGACCGACCGCGCCGTCGTCATGGGATTGTGCGGCGAAATCCCCCGAACCATCGACCCGCTGACGATTGATGAACGATTTCAAGCGATCGAAGCTGGCGAGCCGCTAATGTTGGCGGGCAAATTTCCGATTCATTTCGATATGCAAAAGGATCTAATATTTAATCGCACGACCTTTCTACCACAGCATCCCAACGGCCTGCGGTGCTCGGCCTTCGATGCAGAGAATCAGTCGCTATTGGTCCGAGAGTATTTCTCAGTCGGTGGAGGATTCGTTGCGGAGCCCCATGAGTTGCAAGCTGCAGCCGAGTTGTCGCCCGCGCCCGATGGGGAAGTTCCGTATCCGTTCACATCCAGCGTGACGTTGCTGGCGCAGTGTAAGGAAAACCAGTTGTCGATCAGTGAAGTCGTTTTGCAAAACGAATTGCCCCGAAGATCGCTCGTCGATATCGAAGCGGGAATCGACGCGCTGTGGGACGCGATGAAGGAGAGCATTGAAGCGGGCTGTCGTACGTCGGGTATTCTGCCAGGCGGTTTGGGTATCCAGCGACGCGCGCCTGACATCTATCGAAAGCTCACCGCCGATCCGCAGTTTCATGCAAACGCAGATCCGCTTGAGCGCATGGACTGGGTGACGCTCTTCGCGCTGGCCGTCAACGAGCAAAACGCGGCAGGTGGACGTGTGGTGACGGCACCTACGAATGGTGCGGCCGGAGTGATTCCAGCTGTGATTGGGTACTACGAAAAATTTCATCCCGGCGCTGACCGTGCCGGCATTCGCAACTTTTTACTTACCGCTTCAGCGATCGGAATGCTTTACAAACGCAACGCTTCGTTGTCTGCGGCCGAGATGGGATGCCAAGGCGAAGTCGGCGTTGCGTGCTCCATGGCCGCCGCTGGATTGGCTGCAGTGATGGGTGGATCGCCCAATCAAATCGAGAACGCCGCAGAAATCGGTATGGAACACAACTTGGGGCTGACCTGCGACCCGATCGCCGGCTTAGTTCAAGTACCCTGCATTGAGCGCAACACCATGGGCGCCGTGAAAGCCATCAACGCCGCGCGGCTGGCTGTGCTGTACGGCGACGGAACACACCGCGTCCCCCTAGACCGCGTCATTGAAACGATGCGCCAGACAGGCGTTGACATGCAGTCGAAGTATAAGGAAACGAGCCTCGGAGGCTTAGCCGTGAATGTTATCAACTGCTAAGCCGCGCAATACAAGCTCGACGCGCAAGCGAGTGAATGTGTTTCAGGCGTTGATGCGTTTGAGACGCGTCGAAACGCTAACGGCTTCCGCTACGAAGCTGTAGCGGAACGCATTAGCGTTTCGAACGCCCGACATTTTGATTTTCATTTGACATCTCGGAAAGACTCGAAAGCCTAACGGCTTCCGCTACGACGCTGTAGCGGAACGCGTTAGCGTTTCGAACGCCCCGATAGGATGCATTGTCCTGCTGCAATCGAGGGCCGCTGGTGAACTTTTCGATTAGGGGTACGCTCTTACCTACGATGGAAGCATGGGGTGGGGCGCGGAGACGCACAAGCTGATCACGAAAAAAGCGTGCTAAGAGCTAAATCGAGAATTTTTGGGGTATACGATGCGTGATGAAGGCGTGGGCGACGCGCACAATGTGGTCGCCAATCGAACCAAAACGACCACTGTGGGAAGTCCTGTGGATGCAAAGCCGACCGGCGGCTTCACGG
>JANPLP010000482.1:0-4494 GCA_031426595.1 Planctomycetia bacterium
CGCTTGTTTACCGCAGTCGATCGAGAAAGCAAAGCAACTCCCTTTGCTAAGTTCACTTCTGACTTCGATATCGCCACCCAGCATGGTCGCTAAGCGTTTGCTGATGCGCAATCCTAATCCCGTTCCCCCAAAGCGTCGCGTGGTCGACGTATCTGCCTGTTCGAATGCTTGGAACAGTTTCGCGATTTGCGCTTCGCTCATCCCGATGCCCGTATCTTGGATTTCAAAGAAAAGCTGATTGGGAATTCGAGCGTGCATTCGCATGGTGATTTTGATACTGCCCACTTCGGTGAACTTGATCGCATTGCCAACGAGGTTCACAAGAATTTGCCGCAATCGAGTCGGGTCGGTTTGAATGGTCTCAGGGATCGAAGTGGTTGCCTGCGCCTCGAGGCTCAAGCCTTTCGCTTGCGTCTTTACGCGCATCAATTCGAGCACTTCGCGAACCACCGTCACCGGCGAAACTGCAATCTGTTCGATCGTCATCTTGTCAGCTTCGATCTTCGAGATATCCAAAATGTCATTGATGATCGACAGCAAGTGGTCGCCATTGCGTTTGATCGTCTCGATGTAATCACGGGTGTTCTTCTCCGCTTGAACATCCTTCAAATACTCGGCCAGCAAATCTGCGTAGCCAAGAATTGCGGTCATCGGCGTCCGAATTTCATGGCTCATGTTGGCTAGGAATTCGCTCTTAGACAGACTTGCGGCTTCGGCTTGGGCCTGAGCCACTTTTAAGGAGGTGATGTCGGCGCGGATCGCGAAGTAACCGCGGATTTTTCCAGTGTCGCTGTACAGCGGCGCGATGGTCGTGTCGACCCAATACACCTGACCGCTTTTGTTCTTGTTGCAGATTTCGCCATGCCAGTAGCCGCCGTTGGCAACGCACTTGTACATGTTGGACCACATCGCCTGATCATGCACACCTGAGTTCAAGATGCGATGGTTTTTTCCAATAAGTTCTTCGCGCGAGTAACCGCTGATTTTGCAAAATGCTTCATTCACGGCCACGATAGTGCCGGCAGTATCTGTTTCCGCGACGATGGCATGTTGATCGACGATCTTCCGATACACGTCCAGATAACTGGTGGTCTCTCGCAACGTGCGTTCGGCTTTGGTGCGCGACTCAAGGTCGTGCTGCAATTGCTCATTGAGTGCATGCAACCAGACTTCAGCCTCTTTTCGTTGCGACGTATCGCGTACTGTGCACTGCAGAACTCGGCGTCCTTGATACAGGAAAGCAGAAAGCAAAACTTCGGTTGGAAAATCGTAACCGTTTCGCGAAGAAAATTCCCATTCGAATCGATTCTCCCCGCTCGCCAGCGCCAAGCGAACTTGCTCACTCAGCTTGCGCGAGGAAGTTTCACCATCCGATTGATTCGGCGGTGAAAGTTGCCAAAGTTGGCAACCCACAAGCTCTTCCAAACTACGAGCCCCCACCAACTGAATAGCGCGGGCATTGCATTCGCTGATCACTCCCTGTTCGTCGAGCAACAAGATTGCATCGCTAGAAGCGTCATAAATACACCTCAGTTTTTCCTCGTTGCTACTCACCATTAATTCCGCTTGCTTGCGCACGGTAATGTCGTTGTGTGCAAGTAACAGAAGCATGGGGCCAGAACCGGTAAACGGTGTAGCCGTCAATTCTATCCAGCGCTGCGGATTGGAACTGGGCAATGGAAACTCAATCGTAAAGGCACGTTGCTCGCCATCAAGCAGCTGCTGGATGCCGATGGCGATGTCCGCGGCCGCTTGTGAACCATGCCCTGCGATGTGATCCACTCCGCGCAAGTAACTTCGTCCCATTACAAAACTATTTTCACTCAAGTCGCATTGGTGAATAAAGTGTCGCCAGTTCGCATTGAAGTTCAGAATGAACCCTTGCGAGTCCAAGATGACTACCTTGGAAGGCAAGGCATCAAAGGCACTTTTTAGAAATCGCTCGGCTTCATAAAAAGCACGCTCGGCCTCTTTGCGAATCGTAATCTCAGTCTCAATCGCGATGAAACCAGTGTGCACACCGACCTCATCAAAGATCGGTTGAATATCGAGCTCCAGCCAGTAGGTGCTACCGAACTTGCTAACGTTAAGGATTTCCCCTTGAAAGCCTCGCCCTGCTCGAATGGCGGCTCGCATCTGGGCCACCGTCTCCCTGTCGGTCTCTGCGCACTGCAAAAAATCACCCGGTACTTTGCCAATCACCTCGTCTAACTTGTAGCCGCTAATGCGTGTGAATCCAGCATTGACCCACACGATCCGCGCTTCGCGGTCGGTGAGCACGGCAGCGTTGGTAGTATTCTCAGCCACCATCGCCAGACGCTTGAACATCTCGATGTCGACCTCGTGAGTCTGGTGCAGTTCGCGTATCCGAGCTTCCGTACTGGCTGTCCAAGTTCGAATCCGCCATCGCAAAAGCCACAGTGTTGCGCATACAAGCAGCGAGGTTACGGCGAGGGCATGCAGGGCTCGGTCTACCTCGAGGGTAGGCCCATGAGGCTGCCATGGCTGCGGATTGCTGAGCTGCAGATTGCTGCGTGGAAGATTGCTGAGTACGGGTGGCTGCGATGCGAACAGCGACCAACATCCGGCTTCGAGGGCGAGTACCAAGATTAACAAAAGCGTTGCGTCGATCAGCAAGGCAGAACGCTTGGTGTGTAAGCCGGCGAGTGGCAAGTTCGGCTTGCTCGTTTTATCGATACTCATGTGCGCACTCCAAGGCAGTGATCATCGATCGCATTATTCGCAGGTGGTAGAGCAAGTAGCAACACTTTTTATTGGTCGATGCAAGGCAAACGAAGGAGTACTTCCAGTCCTTGCGGATCCGCTGGCCGTAGTTCTAGTTCGCCGTCATGTTTTTGAATAATTTGATGGCTAATCCATAAACCGATACCCATCCCAAATGGCTTCTGTGACTGGCATGGCTCGAGCATTCCATCCGTTTGCAGGGCGGTCAGCATCGGTCCGGTATCTTTGACGGAAATCTCAACGTATGGCTGGCTGAAACGGGTGGTGATCGCGATGTAGCGATCTTCGGGAGGCATACTTCCCATCGCTTCTACAGCGTTCTTAACTAAATTGATCAGAACTTGTTCGATGCGGCTTGCGTCCGCTGGTATCTCAGGGACCTGCGAGCCAAGAATGATCTCCACCGCGGTTCGCTCCGCCACCACGTAATCCTTGATCGCATCCAGGGTGTTGCGGACCAGGGCGTTGATTTCGACTGGCTTGCGCGCGAACGGCTTGTGCGAACCATATCTCGCAATCGCTTGAGCATTGCGCTGGCTCGGAACGCTTCGCTCATGATTTTGGAGACTGTGTCTGCAACCTCTTTCATTGGCGGTTGGGACTTTAGAATGCCCATAGTCAGACCACCGGCGTAGTTGCAGATCGATGTTAACGGTTGATTTGCCTGATGCGCCATGTAGGGCGCTAACTGCCCGGCAGTTACCAACCGCTGCAGGTGACACCACTTGTCGAATTCGAAACTCATGGCGAGCGTCGAAGGTTGATTGTTTGCCAATGGACATACCTCATCAATGCACAGCCGACACTGTGTTTACGCTAGCGCCGATGACATCCGGCCGCAAGCGGACAGAAACGCTTCGATCGGTTCCGCCAGATCTTGCAACGTCTGACTCGACGGTTCCACAGCATCGTGAAGCGCCGATTCGAGTTCCGCAGCCAGTGGCGTGATCTCATGAAATCCATAGCTGCCGCATGCACCTCGAAGCTGATGAACGAGCATGATCAGTTGTGATGTGTTCTGCTCAGCCACAGCCGCTCGCATTGAGCGGATTCGCTCAGGCAACGTATCCACAAAGCCTTCAACCAGTTCATGGTAATCCGGATCAGCGGCGAAAATGGAGTGAATTGTTTCCAGGGCCATTGTAAAGCTTCCGTTTCCCATGCGATGGCAATCGGCGTGCAAGGCCACGGGCAATCTTACTTTTACCCATATACTCAGCCTGCGCCGTATAACAATTTATCGATCATAAACTTTGACAAGGCGTCGGCGAGTTTACGCAAAGCAGCCTTTGTCAGTGCTATTCAGCACATGGCACAGCGGATGCAAACGTTGCGTTCCCATTTTTCTTCCGTTG
Source organism: Planctomycetia bacterium (assembly GCA_031426595.1). Taxonomy (GTDB): domain Bacteria; phylum Planctomycetota; class Planctomycetia; order Pirellulales; family Pirellulaceae; genus Aureliella. The sequence goes on from JANPLP010000482.1 coordinate 4,101, forward strand.
GCGCTTCCAAGTATCTTTTAGGAGGGGTTTCAGTCGAGCGACAACTCTTTAGTTGTTTGGCCTGTCGCTGATGGGAACGCTTTTTGCCGCAGCACGCATATTGACCCACGACACTGCGCCGCCGGTTGTGAGCGAGCGATTGCAGCGCCGTTTGACAGTACTCTCAACTAGCTCGTTCGAGAGGCGCTACTACTCGAAACCAAGCTAATGGGCGTCAATAGGAAACGCCGCAACTGGTTTTGACAATTCGACCACGATACGTTAGCTTACAACAACTACGCTGCTCAAGAAACGGAAATTTATGCGCGTTTGCATAGTTGATGATGATGAAGCGACCCGCAACTCACTCGAGTTCGTTTTGCAGAACGCAAAAATTGAAACTTTCGGATTTGCT
>JANPLP010000483.1:0-6651 GCA_031426595.1 Planctomycetia bacterium
AAGTTGATTTCAAGGGCAACGGTGGAGCCGACAGCGGCATGCTCTACGATTCGGCCGGCGACGATACTTTGACACTCCGCCCGTTCCAAGCCACCATGATCGGTGCGGGTTACAAATTCTCGCTAGCCGACACCGATCGGATATTCATTCATGCAACATCGGGCGGCGTTGACCTGGGCTACGTCTACGACTCAGCCGCCGATGATCGGTTGTCGGTTCGCCCGCAATTCTCGAGCATGACCGGCGCTGGGTATTTCAATTACATCTCCGGTGTTGAACGGCTGTACGCCTATGGAACCGCAGGCGGCAACGACATCGCAGATATTTATGATTCCAGTGGTAATGATCGCTTCACAACGAGCGGCGAATCGGCATCGATCACAGGCCCAGGTTTCGCGAGCTTTACGAAGTTCTTTGAACAAGTCAATGCACACGCGACCTCCGGTGGGTACGATTCAGCCTCAATGTATGGTTCGACTTCCTCTACACAGTGGTTGCGAGGATCAGATTTTATCAGTTTTGGCGATAGTCCCTGGATTCGGGAAGCCCGCGGATTCGACTCCGTTGATACGTTTGTTGCAGGTCAAATTCACAATCTTGCCGCGTTCGAATTGACGGTGGCCCAGTTCGATATTCCGCCATCGCGGTCGGAAGTTATCGCTGATGAAATAAGTCGTCCTAGTCCGGTCTTCCCAGCGGTCGGCGCGACGGGGAGTGAATGGTTCCAGATATCCACTCAATCGTTGGATGAACGCTCGGGTAGCAGCCTTGCGAACGATGCACCGCGATTCGAGGTCCTCATTGCAGATAGCTTTGTCGATAACGTTGAAGTCGAAGCGACCTTGCTGGCTGAGGTGAACCGTGTTCAAACTTGGCTAGCCGATGAGCTTGAGTTGCCAGAAGAGTCCCTGATGCTGGATCCACATCTTGAACGCAAGTTGCTCGACGAGATCTTTAGCTCCCATAACGAAGACTGGCTGTTCTAGGTAGAACTGCGAACACCCCACAAGGTGGCTTAGCACGTGCAGTACTCGACATGCACCTGCAGGCCCTTCTGTGCTCTATACGCTAGACGTTGCGGACTGCGCGAACCTATCGACCAGAAGCTAGCTGTGCGATGGGGAAACTTGTGTAGAATAGACTGATCGGTAAACGTGTCGCAAAGTCGATCAAACTGACGTTTAGAATGAACAAGTTAAGCCGACGTTACAGTTAAGCCTGGCTGATTGTCTACTTCCCTTTTTACTCTCGTTAGTCGCAGCGTGTCCATGCTTAAACAACTGCTCCAAGTCTGGCGAAACAACCACGGCCCCATACTTTTTGTGAGCGGTTTCTTGGTTGCCATCTGCATGTCAGTTTTATGGCGTTTCAATCTGATACCTGATATTGGGCCTGCGTTGCGAGCTTCGCCGACTCTGTTGGGGAGTCGGAGCAAATCGCTACACAATATTGTAGTCGTCACCGTTACTTCGGATGACTCGACTAGCGAGGAAGTGACGCTTCAGTTTTTTTCGCCCTCAGAAATTGCCAGTGAAACATTAACGCCGGTCGACACGCGAACGGAGAGACTCGAAGGTGGGACGGCTGAATTTTTGATCAGCGATCTCCCTCGCGGAACATTTGCTGCCATCGCTTATATGGATGCGAACGAAAACATGCAATTAGATGTTTCCGAAGACGGCACTCCTACTGAGCCTTTTGCGTTTGCCACTACGAAGCAAGCGAACGACATTTCGGTGCGGGCGAAAGGTGTCTTCGAAGTCGGTATGGAGCCTACCTTTCTAAAATTTGATTTGAAGCAACCTGTTGCGTCTGATGCCGCTAAACCTTCTTCGAAAAATGCGACCCAAGCAACACCCACTGTTACTCCATCGCGTGCGCCGTAAAGCAGCGACGAGTACCCTTCCAAAGAGCGAAGGTTCTGTACTTTCGCGAGCAAGGCTGGCCGGGTGAACCGACGAGTGAGTACAAAATTCAAGGAGACGGATCGTGTCAAACATGGCCAGTCGGCGAGTCACAATTTGGAATGAGTTCATCCATGAGCGTTCGAAACCAGACGTGCGCGAGCTTTATCCGGATGGCATTCATACGACGATTAAGAATGCAATGCTCCCCTTGCTTGGCGACGGATTTCAAATTGAGTGTGCCACATTGGATCAGCCCGAGCATGGGTTGACCGATGAGGTGCTGGCACAAACCGACGTCTTGCTGTGGTGGGGACATGCGGCTCACGATCAAGTCGATGAGGCAGTCGTGGTCAAAGTCCAAAAACGTGTGCTAGCAGGGATGGGTTTAATTGTGATGCACAGCGGACATGCCTCAAAAATCTTCCAGCGGCTTATGGGGACGACTTGCATGTTGCGTTGGCGCGATGCGGGTGAACTGGAACGATTGTGGATCGTTGCGCCTGGGCATCCAATATTGGCTGGCATTGATCAACCCTATTTTGAACTGCCCGTGGCCGAGATGTATGGTGAACACTTCGATATTCCTGAACCGGATGAGCTATTGCTGATCAGTTGGTTCGAAGGGGGAGAGGTTTTTCGAAGTGGCTGCACGTTTCGCCGTGGCCAAGGAAAGATTTTTTACTTTCGCCCAGGCCACGAAACGTTTCCCATCTATCACAATGTCAACGTTCAGCGAATCTTAGCCAATGCGGTCGTGTGGGCCACCCCGATTACGCGCGGCACTTATGACCCCGAGGGCCGCCACATCTCGGCGTCGCTCAGCCCAATCGCTTTGAAGCAATAACGGCTCTTAGTTGCCAATGCCTTAATCAGTGAGCTGGTTTTGCAACAAAGGATTTGAGAACTTCGCGGAACGTGTGCCCACGTATCTAAGAAAACTCCGTACAGCTAGAAAAAACAGCCTTGCTAAGAAAGCTCCGGTGCCACGGGGCTGCCTGCGTCCTTACGCCCGCTTCCTTCGAATCGGCTAATTGCGCGAACGGTCATATCCTGATCGCAAAGCATTTGACAACTTAGACGTATGCCTGAGAGTCCGCGGGCTTCCAGGCAAGCTTTCTCAGCCGGCCGCATTTCTGTCGGCTCGCCTTCAATGAATTCCACGCGGCAAGTGGTGCAGCGAGCGTTGCCGCCGCAAGCATGCAACTGATCAATGCCGGCTTCTTCGCAAAGTGCCAGTACCAAACGCTTGCCTGCTGGTACTTCAAATTCGCCGACGCCTTCAACGGTGAGTTTTGCCATGGTTATCGCTTATCTTTTCCAAATGGAACTGGTTGGCCGCAATAGAAGCATTTTGTAAAGTTCTTGTTTGAAGACGTAACGTATCAGAGCGAATCGTCTAAGCCAACCAGTCTGCCGAACGAGTGACCTGAATTGTTTGCTGGCGTTCGATGCATGGAATCCAGCCTAGCAAGGCTTATTCTCAGAGGGAGCTTGAAACAATTTGCGAAAAGGGCATCATTTTAAGTGCCGACTCAACTAGTGCTTCGCGCGGTTGATCGACGTCCTCTTTACATCGCAAACCGAAGCGCAGCCGCACTCATGACTCTCCCAAAAATGATCATCTTAGGAACGCACAACAAAAAGAAGTGCGACGAGCTGCGCGGGTTGTTAATGCCGCTTGGGATTGAGCTCAAATCGTTGGCCGAAGTGGTCAATCCGCTGACTGTCAATGAAACCGGCACGACCTTCATCGATAACGCTCGGTTGAAAGCCAGCCAACAGGCTGTGCACTTAAACGAGTGGACCATTGGTGAGGATAGTGGGCTTTGCGTCCCTGCTCTCGGCGGCGCGCCTGGTATCTACTCCGCGAGATACTCGGGTCCTGAAGCGACGGATGCACGAAACAACGCCAAACTACTCGAAGAGCTAGGCGAGTTCGATGGGGCTCAGCGTGCGGCCTACTATGTTTCGACAATTGCTCTCGCAGACCCAACGGGTGTAATTCATGTCGAGGCTGAAGGGCGATGCTGGGGACGCATCTTGCGATCCCTGCGCGGAGAAGGCGGTTTTGGCTACGATCCCATGTTCGAAATTGTCGAGTACCACCTGACCTTCGCGGAGCTCGGCGCGACCGTAAAGTCAGTGCTCAGCCATCGTGCACGGGCACTGGAAAAATTTATTCGAGGATTGCGGAAACTTTGAAACCGATGAACAATTCGCTGCTGTTGATTCGTCATGCCCAGTCAGCCAACAATGCACTCCCCGAATCGCAACGCGTTCCTGATCCGGGCCTTACCGAACTCGGGCATCGCCAAGCAGATTTGCTGGCGGACGGTATCTCTCGCTATCCAGTCACACAGATTTTCTGTAGCCCCTTTCGCCGCTCTCTCGATACGACTAAACCTGTCAGCCAAGTGACGAAGCTGGTTCCGAAGATTCATGCGGAAATCTATGAACAGGGCGGTTGCTACAGCGGTCATGAAGTGGGCAAATTGCTCGGAGCACCAGGCATGAATCGCATGGAACTCGAGGCGAGTTATCCGGGTTGGACGATTTGCGAAACCATCGGCGCGAACGGATGGAATCACGGCCGCAGCTATGAAACCGAATTAAAAGTTGAGCAGCGCGCGATGCGCGTCTCGACATGGCTCAGCAAGCAGTGGTTACAAGAGTCTCCCGCATCGATGGCCGCTATGGTTATTCATGCGGACTTTAAACGCATCCTTCTTGAGGCTCTTCTCGGTACCAGTCGCTGGACAAATCACTGGCAACCCATCTACAACACAGCGATCACGCACCTGCAACACGAAGACGACCGGTGGCAGTTGGTCGAATGGAACTCGGTTCAACATCTGCCCCCCGACCTCCGCAGCGACTAGCCGCTGGTCTCTCTCGTTGTGAGCAATCTCGGCAGGTGAAAATGTCGCTAATTGCTATTATTTGATAACGTGCGACTGGCGGCGAGATGCGTCGACAGATCAGCCTTGCTACTTTGCAGTGATGTGGTTTGTAGATTTGGGACTCGCTTTGTAAAAACTTCAGTCGCGTAAAGCCGAGTTCACACTGCGCCTATGGCTGAATTGCTTCGGAATCGCCGCTTTATGTGCAGAAATAGAGAGGTGCATCACAGACCTGCGCCTGCCAAATACGATTGGCACAGCGTTCGCTAAACTGTTCATGCACAATGGACGGATTGAATCGCTCTTCGCGATTCTGTAAGTAGCCTTAAGGAGATTGCCATGCTAGTTTTGACTCGCAAGCACAATGAGACGCTGCTCATCGCCAATGATATCGTGATTACGATTGTACGCGTCCGAGGCGATTCGGTACGGATCGGAATTCAAGCACCGAAAGAGATCGGCATTATGCGAGGCGAACTGGTCGGCAAGCCCAAACAACAACCGCTTGCAACAGAGACGTCGACCGCCGGGAAGTCCCTTGGCAAGCAGAAACCAAAGTCAGACAAATCACCGACTTCGCATTCAAAGACTAGTGATAAAGAAGCTCCAGCCAGCTCTGGTCCGCTCAGCCAGTTCGTAAAAGCCAGTCCAAAAGTCGAATTGGCAATCGCTTCGTAGTCACCTGTGGAGTTAATCTTAGTGCTTGGTGGCGCAAGGAATGTCCCTTACGCCACAGGGCAAGCTAACAACAGTGTGCAAGAAGGATATAGCGCGAAGTAAACGAACGCGGTTGGGCCGACTGCGTCCAGCTGTGGCTCGATTCACTCAATCCAGCCGCAGCCAATTTACGCCGCTCAATCCAGAATTGGAAGTTTGTAACCTATGGCGCCGATCGCCTTGCCCGCGGGAACATCTTTGTAGTGAGCATGGCAGAGCGTGCACTTTTCCATAACCACAGGAATGGCAGTGGCCGCCAACAGGAACTTCTTGCCCCCCTCGGTGCTGACTTCATCATAGGTCGCTTGACCGGCTAGCAACTTTTCGATCGCACGCTTTTCAAAGCCATCACGCGGTGCGTTCGCGGGTTCGTAGGGATCGCCCGTTGCGTCAAGCAACCGGACTTCGTGCCAGCCTTTTTTCTCGACCGTCTCGAACAGGGCTTTGAAGGCGCTCCCGGCAGGTAGCGATTCCTTATCGTCGACATAATGATTCGTGATGAGGACGATGGCGGTCTTGTAGATGTCATCGAGCAACCGGACTTCTCGACGAGCTCTTTCAACCGCCGGATTTTTTGCTTTGCTCGATTGAACGGTTGGCTTGGCTTGGCCGGCAGTTTGAGCGGAACTGGTCGCAACCACTATCGACAGCGTCGCTGACAGCATGATGGCGGCAAGCCAAAATAGATTCGCGCGTTTCAATTTGTTTCTCCAAAACGGTAACTAACCGAGTTCTTTGGGACAGAATATCCAAAATGGACACGGCAATCCAATTTAGCATTTTCAAACAGGATTTCAATGTCTTGTTTTTAAAGTTCTCTTTATTTCGGCGGAAACTTAAGGGCTCGCATTCCTTATAAGCGAAAATCCCAAAATGGGAGCTAGACTGCGACAAAAACGCCTATTTTGCGTTTGTTCCGAGAGTCGACACTTGACTGGTGCTAAAGTAGAGTCGGCAAACACGCGACCAGACGCGATTGGCGAGCCAACTTCGTCTTTCCATAAATCTCGAATCGTGGGACAATCCAAGAGTGCTGGTTAGGTAGATTTGAGGGGCGACCAAAGTTACGCAGCATTAGCAATGGCACCCGGACGTGATAGTAGAAATTTATAACTTCGCCAAGCATC
>JANPLP010000484.1:0-1453 GCA_031426595.1 Planctomycetia bacterium
AAAACAAAGGAGATCACGGCGGTGGAACCGCCGTCGGCCCTGCCTCAGTTTGCAATTTGCCAGCTAGTCGGAGTCACTGGAATCCTATTTTTCCCATGGAAGCGCAAATGATTGTCTAACTTTTTTCGAGTATCACATGACCACAGCCAAGTACCAACGATTCACCAACTTGCGAGTGCTAAAATCCGTCCGACATGATCGGTTATTGAAGTTTCTCTCACCCCATAGCGAATACATCGCCGCTCGAGGTTTGGAGCTGCCGCGGGATGGCAAGCTCACAGACTCTCAATTCGAATCGCTAGGCGAAATCCTAAAATCGCCCGACGGTCAAACGCCTGCCGAATTGATGCGAGCGGTGCACATGGTCAATGAATTGGCTCGCGAATCAATGATGGAGACATTGCTTCACCAAATCGACGAACTCTCCGATGCATTCCATCGAGATGACCGAATCATGCCCGCGGATGTTGCTGTAGAGGCGATTTTGCGTCATCGCGACCATGTCGAGACCATCCATCGATTGCAGGCACTTAACGCCAGGCGCACTTATTCGTATTTCCAATCAAACAGCGAAGTAGTACCAATTCCGCAAGAACCGTTGGAGCTTGCCCGAGAATCGTTAGAAAGTTCGGTCGGAACGTACTTTGAATCGAAGCACTGTGGACGCGGGACGTTTGTAGCCATGGACCTTTGCGATGTCTCGCTGGATCTAACCGTGAGCCATGGTCGGCCTTGGCAATTGCAGGATGTATTAGTGGATGGCGTACGCGACCTATTGAGTTTTCAGCCGTTGCATGAAGACCTGCTTCAGTTCAATCGCTTTACCGGTGAACTGAAGATCAACGCAGCGACAGCAATTCAAAAAGAAATGTATCGCTCAGCGTTCGGCCGGTTTTTCTTCGGTGACGAGAATTTGTTCCCACCTGGCGATATCTGGACCGCAGAGCCACTCAGGGAGAATAGCGAAGCAGCCCTATCAGTTGTGAATGTTCCTGAGTTGTTGTCGGCAACTCTGACATCAGCAACTCTGTTCATCGCTGGCGCAAAACCGGAGCTTGTCACGACAAAGCGAGCTGAGCTCATGGAGATCCTCGACGAACGAATCGCATACTACGAGAACCTGGACATCGATGTTCGCATCGCAGAAGCCACAATCGTATTGCGATTCATTGATGGCAGAAGAACCCGATCAGTAACGATCAAGCCCCCCAACATAGCGGTCTATACACGCGATGGTGATGCGGACGTAATTGAGTTTTTTCTGAATGATCGAGGATTTACCAATGGCAAGATCTTTGCGCCATTCTCATTGGGTGGAACGTCTATGGCTCGCGGCGGCCTCAGTACCTGAGCAAAAAACGTCCCGAGCTCATTGGAAGATCCTGTTAGGTGCTGATTTTGAAACTGCAAACCGCTGGCTCACTCCAACAAGAGTGATTGCCAGCGCGGTGCC
>JANPLP010000485.1:0-7899 GCA_031426595.1 Planctomycetia bacterium
CGCTTGGAAAACGATATCCAAGGTGAACCGAAGCACCACGACGTCCCCAGTAAAACATATTCCCGTCATTGTCTCGAACAAAGTCCAAGGAGAGTCCTTCGGTAAGCGACTCGATTCGCATTTCACGCAACTCAACGGAATTCTTGCTCTCGTCCGCAAGCGTTCTCAGATCGAACTTCACATAGCCTGGCTGGCTGAACTCAAACTCACCAACGGAAACTGTCTGGTCATCCCTACTAACAAAATTCACGCGTTGCTCTTGGTTTCCCATGCGAATCAAGAGTGTGCTCGATTCACCTGATGACCTGCCAACAAGCGCGAGGGTGATCTTTGCTGGCCGATTGAAATGCACATAAGCGGAATACACTTCTTCGCCTGCTGAAATCTCGACAAGCCCACTTCTTCCAAAGTTCTTTCCACCTGGGCCCGGTTCAGTTCGATAGACATTCCCCGCCAGAGGAATGGTCCATTCTGTGGCGCAGAGCAATCGTGTATCGCTCGCCAAAAAAACTAGGCTTACAACCAAGCTTACAAAAGTCAATTGCGTGGAACTGTGATGCATTGAGGTCACCGGAACAGTTAAAAGCGTTCAATATTGACCTGACTGTGCATGTCAGGAGACAGACAATATGGATATTGTCCTACCCAGCAATAAATTACAAGGGTCATCGCCTTGAAGAACTTAAGCTATGCAGATCGCTTTTTCGGCGAACGCAAATCGCGGATTGCTTTGGGATCCAGCGAATCTTTAAGAGAAGGTTGGCGAGGTTGATTCGGCGCGAGCAAGTCTTTTTCAGACAGGTAATTCAGTACGAGCTTTGTGAGAGTCTCGCGGTAACGTGAGGCATCATGATCCTCTTCTACCCAAGCGCGTAGCTCGATCCGCTGGCTCTGTTGGCCGATACAAACCAGCGTTGCCTGCGGTGCAGGGCTCAACAGTAGTCCCGGTTGCTCGACTAACAACTGTTGCAGCATTCGACATACATCGGCAGGGCGCTCGTCACGCGTCACCGCGACTTCGATCGGTATCGCCCTCAGTCGGCCAGCACCCATCCAGTTCACTACGTCCTGACTTACAAAGTTTTTGTTTGGAATGATGACTTCGCGCCCTTCGTCATCGGACAACACAGTCGTTCGCAGCTTCTGCGCCGAAACACGCCCCGTGACATTACCGACAGTGATCAAATCGCCAAGTCTAGCTGGCTTTTCAAACAAGACGATCAGACCGCCAAGCAAATTTCGCACGATGTCTTGCAGCGCGAAACCCAATCCAATGGTCAAGCCGACCGCAAGCCACTGAATCGTTTCCCAACGCAAGCCGACCAATCTGCAGGCGATAAAGCAGCCGGTGCCAAACAATAAGCAGCGTCCGAGTACCAACGACAAATGCTCCATCGCTTCATCAAAGTTGACTCGCTGGAGCACCAGCGCATCAAAAATTCCAGGCAAGAGCTTGGCAAGTTGGAATGCCACAAATAAAGTCGCTGCGGCAAGAACAAGCCCCAGCACCGTAATGGGAGTTGTCTCAACTTGGGTTCGACTGACCTTCTGACCGCTCGCGTCAAGAAACGATTGCGTGACCGTGTCTTGAACCGTCCATAACACTGGATTTCCCAGTTGAACATTCGGAAAAATATCGATCCAGAGCCACCCTACGCAGGCGAGCGCCCCAAGTACCAGTACGCATTGGCTGAGAAATGCAATCTGATGTTTTAGCTCGAGCGAATGTTCGGCCAACGCTCCTGAAACGTGCGCAGGCTGCAACTCGTCCACTTCTTCCAATGCACTTCCGTCGCAGGTTCCGGTCAACGTATGCCAAGCGCTAGAAGCGAGAATCTTAACGGCTGACCAGAGTGTTGCCCCGACCAGGAGCGAAACCAACATTATTCCAGCTCGCTTGATGATTTCTGTCGCCGTGAATTCGTAACCCAGTACTGACAAAGTGACCATCGCCACCGGAAATCCGACTCCAAGAAAATAGAACAAGAATCGGATTCGATAGAGCACAGTTCCACCAAATTTCTCGATCAACGGTTCGAGAAAGCCACCGTTTGGCTTGAGAGCAAGATGGGCTGTCCAAGCAACGAGGAGCAGTGTGGCAATCAAACCCAATCGGGCAACCGATCCACTCCAAGTCCCGTGATCGATGTGCTCCGCAAGTGTGATTAGGTACGCCGACAAAACAAGCCCTGTACCGATCACAAACAAATAAACCGACGCGCGCTGCCGGCGCGGCAAATCGATTTTGAGATGCCGCTCAACAAATCCATTGGTTCGCAGCAATTGCCTCGGGACTTCCACGATGAGTGCCACAAAACTTGCCGCGAACAGTCCACTCGCTACATGCAACGTCGATTCGGTCACGTATCCAGTACCGAGCCACCGCGCGATCAGATACAAACAACTCGGGAAGGCGAATGCCACCAACGTTGTAAGCAGACTCGCGACGCATTTCCGAGTGTTGGCAGTTGCCTCTCGCATCCGCGTTCGTTTACCTACCAACCAAGACTTCGCAAGGATTCGAAGCAGAAGGATGATCACTATCGTTCCCAGCAGCGTCCATCCGCTTGTTGGGTTGCTAAGCCATTTTTGATTTAGTGAGTATCCAAAGGCCTCGCTGCGACGAGCATCAAAGAGCGAAGAAATGCCGCTTCGAAACTTTCGAGCGTCCATGATCGAAAGGGGATCGCTGCTGCGTATCCAGGTCACATGGCGATTGATGAGCTTACGATAGTCGGCCGTCAATTTGTCGAAGGCGGTCGAGGCGGAATCGAGTTCGCCGAGCTTTTGTCGGTAGTCGTTGTAGCCCTGGGTCAGCGATTGAAGCCATCCGCTGCGCTCGCGAAGCAGAGTTTGAACCTGCGCTGCAAGTGTGGCGTGGTTGTTGTGATTCGTACCATAGCCCACTGACGCAAGGATCGCAGTGGTTTGGCGTGCGATGTCGCTGCCATCATAGACAACCATTTCATTTTCTAGCTGCTTTTGACGCGAACGCTGGATTTCATCGTTCACATGATGTCCAACGGATCCATCGACTTGCCAATCCTCAAGTTGGCTTTTCTTGTGGCTGAGCAGCAATCCGATCGTCGGCGTCAATCCGAATTGCCGAAGCTTCGCGCTGACATCTTCATAGTCGCGTATGGCCGAGTCGAGCTTGAAGTTGGCGTCACCAACCCGAACTGAAAATGTGTTGATCTTTACAGCGAGGTCAGCCCACTGGTCGGCTAACTTCGCATTTGTGGTTACAAGCTCGGAGAGGACAGGAGAACTTGCGGAAACTCTCGCGCGGTATTCGCTGGCAGAACGACGCGCGGAATCGATGCGCGCCGGATCGTAAGCCGAAACATAGTTCGAAGCGGCATTGAATCCCTGGGGTGATTGGATCCAAGGCGACGACGGAAACGAGTTCACAGGGTCGAAGCGAGTACCCAATGGGTTCGAGTTGAAGGTGGTTGCGTTCGTGGTTGAAGGCATACCCACCGATGGATAAGGTTGGTACGGATTCCCGTCCTGGGCATGGCAAGGTGAACCAGGGGAGACGATAAGGCAGACGACCGCTGAGAGCAGTAGAGTGAGCTTGCGAGAATGTGCCATCTTTGGCTACTGCCTGAAAAGAAAAAGGTTGCGAGGCGAGCAATTCGCCCAAAAAAGGATGGAGTATCAACGCTCCACCCTCCGCAATACTCAATTTTCCAGATTAAATCCAGCCCGATCGGGGCCCGCACATGGAATGGCGGCTGGCCTGTTGAATGCCGATCCATTTAGCGATCTGGTAGTGTTGAATAGTCAGCATGCAAGCGTGTCATTGAGCTACGGGCAAGGCGGTTTTACATAGGCGTGACTATACCAGTGGCAGGCAGCTTGGCTTCGGCAAGTACCGAAGTTTTAGTTTTGCAGCGCGATCCGCATCCGCAACCGAACTTTCCAATATTCAACGGCGACTTTTCTAGTGGTCTAAGCGGCTGGTCAGTAGAATCAGCTCTCACCTTTCAGAGTTATAAAGCTATTTCGCGATACAACCGCACCGGCGAATGATCCGTGGGATGAATTCCAAGACGTTGATCGTGATCGCGCAAGGTTTCTCTTAAGTCTCGTCACCGGCCTTGAGCTTGCTCGGCAACGGCAGTTCGCGCTTGCGGTAAGTGCGATAGCTCGTGGGATTGCTAAGCGAACAGGTTTACGCCCACCGCTCAGCACCGACCCCGCGCAAAGCGCGGGCACAACCTGATGCGGGCCATCGCGCGAGTGAACCGCGTTTACGGCGAGAAGCCGGGCGGGTGGATCGTGGACCTGATCGGGCTGGCTGATCCGTTGGCTGATGCGCTGGCGACGTATGACAACGCGACGGGCGACAGCGACAAGCCGATCAAGGAACTGCAGGACGAGGCGATCCCGGCGATGCGGTCAGCATTCGAGCAGTTGTGTGGGTTCTTCCACGGCTACGACTACTCGGCGGCGTTGGGCGCAGAACAGGTCGACTCGCTGCGGGTGTACCTGAGCGCCCGTCCTGCAGCATGGACTTCCAGTCCGTGCCGTCCTGAGGGTGATGCGAATTCGTTCGACGGTGGCAGTTCTGCACGGACTGGAAGTCCATGCTACGACTACTCGGCGGCCCTCGACGCGGAACCGGTCAACGTGCTGCGGGTGTATATGGGCGCGATCGATCATGTGCTGGACGTCGGGCAGAACGTGGGCGAGGAGACGAAGGAGATTACGCCACACCTGGCGTTCTTCCAGCGGATCGCGGCGATGATCCGCAAACGGCTGGCGGATGACGCCGAGTCGTCGCAGGGCGCTGGCGGATCGCGAGACATCGATGCCGCCGTGAGGCAGGTCATCGGCGACGCGGTGGATGTGGGCGAAGTGATCAACCTCTTCGCGGCGGCGGGCTTGGACGCGGCACGGCTGGACATTTCGTACGACGGACTTCCAGTCCGTCGAAAGCTCACCGTCTACCAATGGACGCAAAACTAGGTGGTAGTGGTTGGGCATAAGCTGGTATCACACAGAAACTCAGTGCTTTCTGTAGGCCGAATTCCTAAATGTCTCGCACCTTTCTGGTTCATCTCATTGATTACGAGCAATGCATCAATAGGACTAACCGTTTCTGAATTGTCGACATCGTACGGAACAACTGCATTCTGCCAGCCGAATGCTAGCCGCATACGTGGTATCAAATTCTCTACTCTAAGAACCATACAGTACCAACATAGTCCAATGATGAAACCAGCCTTTTGTAACAAGCGAAGCCTATCAAATCGTGGAATCCACAAATGTTCCAGAGGATTCCAATTCATTTCTTCTTTTCTTCAGCTTCCTTTACCTTGACGGGCTCTTCTGGGGGGTAGTAAGCTGCTAGTTTTCGAGCGAGTGCATGGTCAAAAAAGAATGATTCTGTGCATTCTAATTTATGCGCTAAAAATGCGTTGTCACCTTCTTTCCAACTAAAAATGTACGCGCCGTAATTAATGTAGTTCAATAAATTCCTAGAGCCGTCCGCGGGACTAATGCTTTCAGCCGCATAAAATCGACGCTCGAAGTCCAGGTACCGCCGCTTTGCATTAGGTTCCAAACTATCAGCGTATTCCCATGACGACAATAGTCCACTTAGGGCTGTTCTACGTTCAGTAAACACTTCCCCTAATGCTTCTTTAGCTAATTCCCCACGGATTAGCGTACGGAACTCCTCATTAAGATCATACCCAAAGAGAAAACCGCTTGGTAAAGCTTGTGGCTGGGTGTGTAACATTTTCAAAAGCACCTTGAGAGACCTTTCGTCATGGTACAAATCCATTAGAAGCAACGGGTGCATTCCCATTTTGCAGCGAAAGGCTAGCAACTGAATTTTGAGTGTAGTTCGATCAGCACTTATCCATATGCGGATATGATGTCCTTCGCAGGAAACAATTTCAAGCAAGGAGGCTTTGGGGTGGTTGCACTCGGAGATTTGGACATGGGACCGGAAGGCCCAATCATTGAATCAGTGGAGCAGATGTTTGGTCTGTTCTGTGGCGAGGTCTACCCTCGCTTCGCAAAATGGCGTCAGCAGTTGCTGGATAGTCCAGATCAACTTGAGTCCTTAGAGCGAGAAGTTCAATCTGAATTTATTAGGGGTTCAGGGTTCGTTGTCGCGGGGCTAGTGGCAGTTGCGATGATGAGCCCTCAACTTAATGCTGCGAGCGAACAAACTCGTCGACAATTTGCAACTCCGCTTACTCGTGGCCGCAAGCGAAGAGTGTCTTTCAAACTACTGGGCGGCTTTGTGATGTGGATCAATTCTCTGTACTGCGAACCCAAGCGAGGACTATTTCGCCGTAAAGACGACTCAGCCACAGGACTCTATATCGAATTGGCTCAATTGGGATTTGGCAAAGGGATCTCGCCTGGCGTGCAAAGCACCGTTGCTCGTCAAGCTGCTTTATGCCCTTCATTGCAGTTGGCTCGAGATGAGCTGGAGCGTGGCGGGTTAAAGCTCGACATGAAAGCCGTCCGACGCATTGCGAACCAGGCGGGAGAAAACGTGCTGAAAATGCGCAAGACGCAATTAATGCAATGGCGAGCTGGCGAGTTGCCGGCTGGCAATGAGTTCAAAGGAAAAAGAGTTACAGTGCAGATTGATGGTGGCCGCACAAAGATCCGAGAGAGCCTACAGGCAGCACCCGAACAGCCTGAGCAGTTAAATGCCGATGGTTTAGTAGAGCAAAATATGCCAGGCCGCTCGAAGCCAAAATCCAAACGGACCTTCCGTTCGGAATGGCGAGAACCGAAATTGATAACGATCTTTGTTCATGACGACGATGGTCGCATGCAGAAGTCGTCTCGCGCGACGATCGACGGGACTTTTACCGGCCCAGATGCAACTGCAGAATTGGTCGCGATGCACTTGCATCGGTTGGGTGCTGCCGAAGCGTTGAGTGTGACGTTTGTAGCCGATGGGGCTTTGTGGATATGGGATCGCATAGATCGAATAATTTCGCTCGCCAAACTATCCCTGAAGGTCAAGACGTATCAAGTGCTCGATAACTGCCATGCGTCGCATCATGTCTCGCTTGCCTTGGCGGCATTAGGTCTGAATGAAAAAGAAAGGATGCCGCTGTACCGGGAGCATCGAACGCTGCTTCGAAACGGTCAGTGGCGACGTGTTGTGGATGAGTTGAAAGAGCTTATACCCGACACTAAAACGAATTTAAACTTTCAACGAGAAATCGACTACCTGACTAAGCACGGTGAGGCGGGGCGGTTAAGTTATCCACACTTTCGCAGCCTTGGACTTCCCCTTGGTAGCGGCGCAATTGAGAGCAGTATTCGGCGCGTGATCAATATGAGGCATAAGAACAATGGGACATTCTGGCGAGTGGAGAATGCTGAAGTAATGCTTCAACTGCGAGCACTGGTGATCAGCAATCGTTGGGACGAACGTATGTCGGAAGTGCGGAGTATGAATCGGCGCCTAGCCGAACCGGACTGGCACTGGGCCCCGCAGCAAATGAGTTCGAAATCTGAATCAAGTTCCACCGTACCAGTCTGAACTCGTATTCACTTGAAAATCTGCGTTTGCAAAATGGGAATGCACCCGAAGCAACCCAATCTTTGACGGCATACCGGTTGCAAGGACGGCGCTTCTTAGACTTTGGTTGCCAGTTTCTCTAAGCACAATTTCAGCGGCAGCGCAGGTCGCAAATTCTGTAAAGTCACCACCCTGCTGCAAGCCCCAAAAATACTCGACAATTAGTTCGGCGTCATCCCGAGTCAAGGCTAACCCCGGCTTATTCACGTAATTCGTTTATTGAGGCGGTGCATCGTTCAGCATCGATTGTGAGCGTCGGGGCGCTCTAAAGCATGGGATTTGATCATGGGTAGACGCACCGCCCCCTACCCCAAAGCGTTTGATTCAGGTTT
>JANPLP010000486.1:0-5646 GCA_031426595.1 Planctomycetia bacterium
GTTTCGCGCCCGTCTAGATAAGCAACTGAGTGAGAGCCGCATCGATTACCTTGCGCTCGATACCAGTCAGCCGTACGACAAGGCCTTGATGGAGTATCTGCTGCGCCGCCGTAATCGCTTTTAGACTAATTATGACTTTTCTCCACATGTCGCTGATCGCAGGTCTGGCTGTAATAACGGTCCCGATACTGCTGCATCTGTTCGGTCAACGGCAACCGCAATTAATCGATTTTCCCGCGATCAAGTTTGTTCGCCAAACGACTCGCGAGCAGAGTAGTAGTTGGCAATTGCGCCACTTTTTGCTGCTGTTGCTCCGCATATTGTTGTTAGCTCTGCTAGCTTTAGCGCTCGCCCGCCCCCGCGTTCACAGCGCCATGCTGGGCAGCATCTTGGGAATCAGCGGAGTTGTTTTTGCTGCAGTTCTTGCGAGTCTTATCGCCGCGATTGCGATGGTCTCGCGTCGTCCTGCAGCCATCACATGGACCGCTGCGATGCTTGCCATTGCACTCTGGATCTCGGCCGCGTTCTGGGGATATCGCTCCGTGACGGTTGGACCCGCAGTGCCAAGTTCCGACCAATCTGCTCCCGTCGCCGCCGTCTTGATTGTCGACAACGGTCCCAGCCTTGCGTATCGCGCCAATAACATGCATCGCTTGGAAGCCGCTCGAGACATGGCGATATGGATTCTCGATAAACTGCCGCTTGATAGTCGCGTAGCGGTGCTGGCCGGAGCTCCCGTCGGCTCTTTGTCACTCGATCCGGCAACGGCCAAATCGCAAGTCAGATTGATTGAACAACGCGGCGCGCACGTCGATCTTGCAGGTCGAATTCGGGCCGCCCTAGATCTGGTCTTGGCGACCGAATTACAACGTAAGGAAGTTTATGTCATCACCGATTTAGTAAGCAGTTCTTGGGGAGCGCCCACCGACGACTTGCAAAAGTTGCTGCGCGAACATTCTGAAGAAGTGCTCGTTCAAATAATCGATGTCGGTGATACGGACACTGCCAACTGGCGACTAGGCGACGCCGTACCCGAATTTCAAACCGTTCCAGAGGGAGGCGAAGTTGCCTTGCAGGTATCGGTCGAACGTCCCGCTACGACCAGTACGAGATCTGCCACGCTTGAGTTGATTCAGGAAGAAATCGATCCCAAGTTGCCTGTTATCAGCAATGGTAAACTGAAGACTCCTGCGACTCGCGTTGTTGATCGCCAAGTGGTCGACTTTTCCGCTGACCGAGTCGCCAACGTCAAACTAACCGCCAAACAACTCAAGGCAGGCTCGCATAATTTAACTGTTCGACTCGATCATCCCGACCCATTGATGATCGACAACGAACGTTACGTCACTGTGCTGTCTCAGTCACAACGGCCCACGTTGGTCGTAGCCGACGATTCGGATATCGCCCGCTATCTGCAATTCAACATTGACCCTGACGCCATGGAAAGCGGGCAAACGCAACCGCTGTGCGAGACTGTCCGTTACTCGCAACTTGGGCGCGTCGCACTGGAACGATTTTCGGTTGTCTGCCTATTTGACCCCACCTCACTTTCAGCCGTGCAAGGCCAAAGCTTAAAAGAACATGTGCTTGGTGGCGGAGGACTATTCATCATTTTGGGCGCTGGATCCGATAAGGCCGATGTATTCAACAACTCGCCACTGGCCAGCCTGCTTCCGGGAAAGCTGTCCGCACCCAGCCCACGCTCAACCGCCGCGCAAGCCAGCTTTTTTCAACCGGTTGCGCTCTCGCATCCTGTCTTTCATCCCTTCGGACAATTCGCGGACGAAGTATTATGGAACACTTACCCCGTCTTTCGACACTGGAATTTTGAGTCACTTTCTGATTCGGCTCAAGTGCTGATTAAGTACAGCGACGATAGCGGTCCAGCGCTACTCGCTCAGACCGTAGGTCGTGGGCAAGTCATTACTCTGACTACTCCTATCCCCGAACCTCCCCAGGCAAGCCGATCGCTGTGGAATGAGTTGTCGGTAGGCGAAGACACTTGGCCCTCCTTCTTCCTCATACTCGGATGCGTGCGCACTTTGAGCGGTGCTGACCAAGCGAAAGTCAACTATGCGGTTGGCGAATTGGTGAACCTCACCAACGATCCGCTGAATTGGCCAAGCCGCTATGAATTATTTTTACCCAATGCCCAGTCACGCAGTGTGGAAGCCCTCGATGGCCGAGTGGACTTAGGGCAGTTCGACAAACCTGGGGTCTATCGATTGCGAGGTCAACGCACGCAACCGGTTACGCGCTCTGTCAGCATTAACGCGCCCGCCGCTGATACGGTCCTCGAAAGATTGACCGCAGAGCAACTCGATGAACGATTGGGCGCGGAGACTTATCGCCTGGCTCGCGATCGCGATGAGATTGAAAGCAGTGTCGGACAAGCTCGCTTTGGCCGCGAGTTGTACCCGCTGCTGATGCTGTTCGTGGCAGGTCTGTTTTTGGCCGAACAAGCGATGTCGAATCGCTTCTATAGACTTAAGTTCAGCCGAAAGCAGGCGGCATAACATGCGAACGCAGGGAACCTAACATGGAATCTTTCAGCGTCGAGCCGGTATTCGGCTGGTTCGCAGTAATCCCGCTGGCAATCGTTCTACTCGCTAGTCTTTGGTTGACACTGTCGAACACATCCGTCTCGCGCGGAGGCCGCTGGACGTTGGTTTTATTACGACTGGCGGCCATTGTTATTCTCTTACTCGGTTGGTTGCGCCCTGGGATCGTATCGAAAACTGATCGCGAAAGTGCTGGCGCCATCGCGGTCTTGCTCGACCAATCCCAAAGCATGACTCTGCCGAGCGAAACGACTCGCAAAAACCGCTGGGAAGTTCAACAAGATGTGTGGTCAGCCATCGTGGCCGCTACCGATTTGAAAATTGGTCAGACCAAAATAGTGCCTTACTTTTTTGACGGCTCACTGCGTCAAGCTCCTGGTGACGACCTACCCAATTTGCAACGCTCGTTCAAGACCGCTCCCGCCGGCCGGCTCACAGACTTGGGCAAAACACTTGCAGAACTACAACGCACGCAAGTTGATCCGCCACTTCGTGGAGTGATTCTTGTTACCGACGCGACTCAAACGGCTTTGCCGCCGGAAGTGGAACCCACTTCGATCGCCAGTCAAATGTCACAACTAGATCAAGCTCTCCTTGTTGTTGGAATCGGACCACGGACCAGCCGCAGTCAATTTCGCGATATCGCCATCGAAGGAATCCCAGATCATCTGGACGCCTTTGAGCTGAAAGAGTTGCGGGTTCCGATGATCGTTCGCGCGCAAGGAGTACCGAACCAGCCCATCAATCTGAAAGTTACGTTAAGAGCAAGCGGGAAACCCGATCAAGTGCTTTCCAATGAACAAGTATCTGCAACGGAGCCAACCCAAAGCATCTCACGGAACGTCGAACTGATTGCGCCTGAGGAAGGTGAGTATTTGCTGCAAGTGGAAGCGGTAGCGGCAGACGTTAACGAACAAATAAAATCCAACAACACTGCCATCTCGTTTGTAACCGTTCGCAAAGGGGGAGCTCGAATCCTGTATCTTGAGGGCGAACCGCGTTTCGAGCAACAGTTCCTAAAACGATCGTTGAATAGCTCGCGCGACTTTGTCGTCGACTATGGCTGGATTCAGGAAAAGTCACGTCGCGGCTGGCCCATCAACTTTAGCAAACCGCCCTTCAATGTAGATTTCTCGCGATACGATGTCTTTCTGCTAGGCGACATCGATTCATCCGCCATCCATCCTGAAAATCTCGCGGTGATTCGGCAGCGAGTCTCCCAGGGTGCGGGCATACTGTTAATGGGCGGATATCACAGCTTCGATGCCGGTGGTTACGGGAACACCAGTCTCGCGCCGGTCTTTCCTGTAGAACTCAGTAAAGGGCGAGGGCAACCCTTTGAAGCGCCAGTCGACGCGACCTTTCAAACCTCCGAACCCACTGCCGTTCGTTTATTAGCCGAACATCCCATCACGTCACTCGCTCCCGAACCCGACAACCAACTCGTCTGGGAAAAATTAAAACCACTGTTGTCGATTAACCGATTGGGTAAACCGCGCGTAGTGCCTGGAGTTCAGGTACTTGCAGCCAGCGAAAAGAATGAGCCGATTTTAGTGACCGGTGAGTTCGGTAATGGGCGCGTTCTGGCGTTCGCCGGTGATACGACTTATCAGTGGTGGATGAGCGGTGATCAGCAAATCCACAAGCAGTTTTGGCGCCAAGCGGTTCTGTGGTTGCTACGCCGCGACGCGATCGACGAAGGCTTTCTTATCAAGCTCGATAGACGACGCCTCAGTATCGATGACACAACGGCAATCCGGTTGGAGTGGTTCGGTGGCAGCGAAAACAAACCGATGCCCGAGAAAATGAAACTCGAATTGACTCGCGAAGGAAAATGGCTCCGCAATTTGGAAACAGTTGCAGAAGGAACAAACCGCCGCGATGCAAAGCTAAGTGGCTTGGACCAAGCCGGACTGTATCGCGCGGCACTCACTGCGGAAGGCTCTGATGGCAAACCGTATGTTGCAGAAATCGCTTTCATCGTTCGGGACGAGTCGCGAGAATTGGCCAAGCCGGCTGCAGATTGGCAGATGATGGCTAACTTAGTATCCGCTAACAAAGCGGCGGGCGGTCAGTTGCTACTACCTGAAGATATCCGCGACGGCATCGAATGGCTTCGCAAGCGCCAAGAAACCACCAAAGTCTCCACGCTTGAAAAACGTCGCCTAGGAGACGCCGCTTGGGATTCGTGGCTGTACCTGATTCTCTTTAGCGCCCTCATGACGGCCGAATGGGCGCTGCGTAAGTCTTGGCAACTGCCTTGACGCCGACGAATTTTTTCATCGTCGTGTTACATTAGAGAACTTTGCGTTCCACACGCAATCGGTTGGTGTCGCAATGAATGGCCATATCGGCCAGTTCACGGTAATCGATACTTTCCGTATTCGCGTCGAGCAACAAGTGTGCTTTTTCCCAGTCGTCCTCCGTTTCGAGAGCCCAGCGGAGTCCTTCACGATCGAGCGCCGCAGGCAGCGGCAAGTAGCGAGCATGAAACAACTCGGGCATCGAGTGCACCATCTTGGTCACTTCACGATCATCGGCTGTATCGACTCGACCAGCCAAGCGACGCAGAGCCCGCCGCCGACAAACTTGCGCGACCAACCCCAGACCTTGTAATGACAATCCAGGACGACTTGGCGACACAAAAGAAATCATGTCGCAAGTTGGAGTGGCCCACGCAGCCGCCACCAAACGGTCGATCAAAATGGGATCCACGAAAGGGCAGTTGTTTTGAACGAGCACAATCCAGTTCGCCTGCGCGGTCTTTGCAACTTCTATGCAACGAGCCAGCGGAGTCCTGGCTGAGGACGGAAACCAATTGGCCGACTGCAGATTCATACGCAGGACCGAAGATGAAAAATACGATCCTCCAGTAATCGCGATCCCATCTAATAACGACGACTCCATCAACCGCTGAATAGTCCATTCCAGCAATGATTGACGACCAATAGCGCGGATAGCAGGGTGATCATGGTGCGGCTGTGTGCCCAGATCGATAACAGCTACTGACGAACGGCGATCGGTCATCTCAGACTTCCCAGATTGGTGTAAGTTCGTAACGACCCCGAGCGCAATCCCGTGCGGC
>JANPLP010000487.1:0-3418 GCA_031426595.1 Planctomycetia bacterium
TGATGTTCGCGGGCTTGGTCGGACTGATGGCATTCGGGATGATTGAAACCTTAACCATCATGATTCAGTCACTCACCTAGAACGGGTCCTGTCCTTCCCATGATGCACCGACGAAGTGAAAGACGCACTGCGACCAGCACCTTGGAGTTGGTCATTGCCTTTGGACTCTTAGTCTTAGCGGCGAGCATGGTAGGTCGCTTCGTTTCGCAAGTGAAACGCGGCCTTAAGGAGCGGGAGCTGAGTGCGAGGATTGAATGGGAGTTAATCAACGATCGTGAGCTGATTGGAAGTTGGTCGCCCGATCAGATTACTCGCGAACGCATTGAACAAATACCCCTTTCAAAGTCGCTTGCAAATCGCTTGACGACAGGCCGCTTGGTAGCTCAGGTTAGTCACATCGAGGAACCGATTGCTGCGGAGCAAGTCACGCTCGCGATTGCGTGTGAAAGGGGGGGGCAAACGATGGAGCCAGCAGTGCTGACGTTTTGGATTCCTTCCAAGAGCGTGGAGGAAACGGAATGAAGCGAGCTGGTTTTACGTTGATTGAAATGGTGGGTGTGACGATCGTGGTGGGGATGTTGTTGATTCTGTCGGCGAGTTTGGTGCATCAGACTTTTGCAGCGCATCGCGACTCACTGGGCCACTTGCGGCGGATGCACTTGCTCGAGCGGTTCATAGAGCGTTGGAGGACTGACGTTCATGCGGCTAACGAAGTGAAACTAGAGGATGATTCCTTGATTGTGGTGCGGGACGACAGCGAGCTGGTCTATGCTGTGGATGGCCAAATGGTTACGCGTACGCTGCGCCGGGCTGCGCAAGACATCGGACGCGATCAATGGCAGCTTCCTAGTGCGTGCTCGGTGAGTTGGAGCCTCGATGATTCCGGCGCGGTTCAGTTGCTGCGCGGGAGGCTGGAGTTTGATCACGATTCGGATCCCAGCGCGATTGAGCTTGAAACACAGGTGGCTGAAACACAGGTGGCAAACAAGGCTGTGGTTGGCGGTAGGTGGGGACTCGATGATATTGAGTTGGTCGCTCGAGTGGGCGTTGCGAAAGTCAGTGAAGGAGCGAGGCGATGAGGGCTCGACGGTGCAAATTGCATAAACGGTTTGATAGGAGCGGGCCAGGTCGTGGGCGACTACGACGGGGAGGTGTGATCGTATGTGTGCTGGTGGTGTTGATGCTAGTGACACTTTTGACGATTCAGACCATGCAGACTTTGTTTGTCATCCGCCGCGGAGACGACGAGCGTTCCAAGATTTACCAGGCTCGGGAACTGATCGAGCTGGGGCGTTGGGTGGACTGGAGCGAGGCGAATTCGCAGAGCTTGCAGGTTCAGATTCCCGACACAGCCACCGAAGCGGCCGATGTTCCGGCACGACTAGCAAAGATTGAGAGACAGAAAGATGCCAACAAGACCGACAGCAAAACTCGGCTGGTCGTACGTTATCCGGCGGACGAACCAGGTGAAGTTACTACAACTTGGGACGATGAAAATGAGTGATGCGACATTTCGATCAGCCGAACTTTCGTTGAGTGCGAAACGTGATGATGCTGCGCGGCTCAGGCGGTGCACAGTCTGGTCGCGAGCCGGGTTTACGTTGGTGGAACTGCTGGTGGTGATTGCGATCATTGGCATCTTGGTCGGTTTGCTATTGCCTGCGGTTCAAGCGGCTCGTGAAGCGGCTCGCCGGTCCCAGTGCGGCAACAACCTTGTACAGATGGGGATCGCATTGCACAACTATGAGATGGCGCATCGCAAGTTGCCACCGGGCACTGTGGATGCGAAGGGGCCGATTGTGCATTTGCCCGTTGGGTTTCATCACAGTTGGATTGTGCAGATTTTGCCCATGCTAGACGAACGGGTCGCGTATGGCTCGATCAAGCACTCGCAGTCGATCTACTCGAGTGCCAATGCATCGGTGCGAATGTATTCTTTCAGTACGTTGCATTGCCCTTCGGATTTCGTCGCGGGGGCGCACACGAATTATGCGGGATCGCATGACAGCCGCGAGGTTCCGATTGATGTTACCAACAACGGCACGTTGTTCTTGAATAGTGCCGTCCGATTTGATGACATCATCGACGGAGCAACGCATACGATTTTGGCAGGGGAAAAAATAATTAGCGAGGGTGAATTGGGGTGGGCCAGCGGTACACGTGCAACACTGCGCAACACAGGAAGTTTGTTTGCGACAAAAGGCTTGCCGTTCGGTGCATCGCAGGGATTGCCTGGGGTTGTGAGTCGTGATGAGTTGGCGAGTTTGGCGGCTGAAGCGTCTGGCAACGCGGATGTCATGGCAGCCGATGCCGAGAAGTATGCTGAGCAGCAGATTAGCAGCGATGTGTTAACCAAGCAAATTCCACTGGCCGCTAACCAGTGGGCGGCTGATCCGCGTCCGGCTGCTGAGTGGCTAACTGTCGGTGAGTTGCCGTTGATTATTCCTGGTCAGCCTAACGGTGGTTCGGATGTGGGTGGTTTTGGAAGTCGGCACACCGGGGGCGCTCAGTTCGTGCTGGGGGATGGAGCGGTGCAGTTTATCAGTCAAAGTATTGATCGAGCAGTGTTGCAAGCCTATGCCAATCGGGCCGATCGCAAATTGGTGGACACTTCGGACTTTTAGCGCGTGCTTTACTATTGTCACCGCTAGCCGATGATCGACCGGTGGCGGACGATTGATGTGAGAAAAAGTTTCGTAGCAGCGTAGCGGGTGGCGAGATGAATAGTGAATTGCCAGAGTTTGGAGGGCGGTTGCCGCAGCAGGCGGTAGGTAGCCGCAATCCGATATCGATTGCGATGCTATTCTATGTGTTGACGCTGGCCGGGATCGTAGCCGCATGCTTGTCGAAGCTGACCGGCAACGAGGGGCTGACGTTTACGGTGCTGGGAACGGCAGCGGCCGCAGGGAGTTTTCTGGGACTGCTGATCGGCTTTTTCGGCGGCACTTTTTACTTCAAGTCGATCAAGGCGTCTTTCATCGGACTTGGCGTGGGGCTCCTGCTGGGAGCGGTCGGAGGCGTGTTGACCGCGGTCCGAGAAATCCACTTTTTGCCGATGATGCTGATTGCATTTTCGGGTTGCTGGCTACTGGTGGTAGTCATGCTGCTGGGCGCCCGATTTCAGGTTCGCTAGGGCGCAATCCAAAGCCCCTGCCGCGGTCCGGAGAGTTCGCACCGCGTCAAAATAAGCATTCACAATGCGAAAACAACCCTGCGATCCAAGCGATTAGCGCTTGGTTTTCTTGCTTTTTGCGCCGCCTTGGCGAACTTTGTAGCGAGGGTTGCTCTTGCAAATCACATAGATACGGCCGCGTCGGCGTACGACTTGGCAATCTGGGTGACGGAACTTCAAGGCACCGATTGAGGATACCACTTTCATGACGGTTGCTTTAGCTATCGAATGGTTGGCAAATTGAAC